>JAUIHB010000222.1 GCA_030432465.1 Gammaproteobacteria bacterium | reverse complement strand
ATTGGCGTGACGTAAGTCTTTAAAAGGCTTTACTTCCAGAACTTCATAAATCTTCTGCCAATAGGAAGTATAGTCAGATAAATAATGCTCTTTAACTTTGTCGCTAATCTCGTCAAGATCATCTTCAATAAAATCGACTTTCGCTTTATCTTCATCTGCCAATAACCAGCGCTCATTGACAATACTGGAAATTACATTTGAGTCAGGCGAAAAATTAATATCATCATAACCTTCTTTAGTGAATAGAAGTGGTATTGATAACTGTTTACGTACCGCAGGATCCATAACATATGAGTCCCTAACGTACTCACCATACTCATTTAACAAATCTATTTCTTGAGTGTATTTAGGTTGAGTCCGAATTCTTTCATAAATACGTTGAGAAACCGGCACTCTTAATAAAAGATTGCGAGTAGAAGCTACAATACGTTTATCCAACTCTGAAGATGTTAATGGCTTACTCAGTAAAGCTTTTAAATGTGCTGTTAATTCCTGACGTTTTGTTCCCTCACCTTCATATTGATCTTCCCATTTATTGGTAAACCATTCTAAAATTAATTGTTTATCCAAATGCTCAAGCTTATTAAACATCATGTAGGTTCTGAAAGTGCTATAAAGATCACCGCCACTGTGACCTCGCTGCAAATAGACTTCAATGTATTTAATAAGTTTCGGCAAAAATAAATGCGTTAATTGAAATTCGTAAGCTTTGTCTGCTGCATCATCTACACTGCTGTCATACATACCTAAACCAGACAGCCAAGGATGTTCTTCTTGATCATAAACAACACTAGCTTTGGCAAGCGCATTAAGAGTAGGTAGTGTCGTTCGAATATCACTACTCCATGTGCTAACCCGCTTTTTCTCAGCATTAAATTCAGCAACATAAGAACCGACTTCTTGCATATACATTTCATTTCTGGCAAAACTACCGGCCCAGACAACTAACATAATAACTGCAATGCTAGCCATGCCTATGTAAGCTGCTCTCTGAGCCCATTTAATGAAATTATCATGGCGTCTATTTGAACCAACAAGTTCCGATTCGGGGAAAATAACTTGACGAAATAATTGACTTAAGAAATAGCCTTTACCTTGCTGATTATGATGCGCCATCGTTTCGCGATTAAAACCAAAATTAGAAGACACCGAAGTCATCAATCGATCGATAGGTGTACCATCTTGCGTTCCACTTGAAAAATAAACACCTCTTAAATAGGGCTGGTATCGATAGCGGTTTTTAATAAATGTTTGTTGAACAAAACTATTAAGTATATTGTTCAAGTTTTCCATTTGTTGAGGAAAGCCTTGAATTGCACTACGGCGTTTCACATCTCTTTCTTGATGAACTCGCGATAAAACGCGATCATATAAGCGCTGTATAATATGTTCATATTCGTGGCTTAGATATTCAAAGTCAGGAGACTCAGTATCTTTGGGAGCATTAGGTAGAGAAATTCCCCATACTTGTTCTCGTTCTTGTTTACTTAAATCTTCAAAAAACTCAGAAAAACCTGAAACGAGATCACATTTGGTAAACATTAAATAAACTGGAAAACGAATTTCCAGTTTTTCCATTAATTCATCAATTCGAGTACGAATAGTTTTGGCGTGTTTAACTCGTTCTTCTTCCGTTTGCATAAGCAGATCCTGCAAACTGATGGTAACTATTGCTCCATTGATAGGTCGACGACGGCGATGCTTTTTCAACAAGTTTAAGAAGCCTTCCCAAGCAGTACTATCAATGACTTTATGACTGTCTTGTGTCGTATAGCGTCCAGCGGTATCAATCAAAACCGCTTCATTTGTAAACCACCAGTCACAATTTCGAGTGCCACCAACTCCCTGTAATGCGCCTTTACCAAACTGTTCCGCCAAAGGAAAATCTAAACTGGAATTAACTAAAGCCGTTGTTTTGCCTGAACCTGGTGGACCTATGATTATATACCAAGGCAATTCGTACAATGCTGTCTTACTGCCTATACCTTTAAACTTTAGTTTTTTTAGTGTGGCTAAAGCATGTGAAAAACGTTCACCAATTTGGTTCATTTCTTCACTAGTCTGATCATTAACGATATCCGTCGCATTAGGCTCAGAAGCGTGTTGTAAATCGCTGACCAACTCATTATTATTTTTGTTTTCCTGAAATTGAATGCGTAAATTATTCAATCCCCAGAGAACAGCAATAACTAAAATAGTTAGCAATCGAACAGTTTCACTCCCCAAGGGAGCGGTATTATCCTCACCAAATTTAATTTCTGGTCCAACAAACCAGATCAATAAAGAAATTATAATAAGACCGATAACGGAAATGACGATTCTATTTTTAAAAAAAGCAATTATTTTTTTCATGAAATTCTCAGATCAAACGATTTATTTGGCTCTTATTAATTGTTATCTGTCGGTGTTGTCTTGGCTGTAGTATCAGGAGTAGAAATTTCAACCAGTTGAACCGCCACATGATTAGTTGACTTATGTAGCCAATAACGAAACCCTGAATAACTTAAAGCCATAACACCCGCAATTACACTTGCTACAACCCACATTGGAATATAGCTCGCTAAAGTATTGCGGATCTTCCCTAAACCTTCCCAACGAGGAGACAATGAACGCTCATATTCTCCTCTATGATTCCTTATGATCTGAAATAAATCGTCTCGTAACTGTTCAAGTACATCACGTCCTCGAGTTACAACTCGATATTTGCCTTCATAACCAAGGCTGATACAAATATACATAAATTCTAAAAAGTCTAAATTTTCAGCTGGGGATTCTCTCATTCTATCTAATATGATGAAGAATTTTTCACCTCCACCAGTTTGGTTGTGAAACACGCTTAATAATGTTCTTTGAGTCCAGGCGCTTTCTGCACCCCAAGGCGTGTTAAGCACTGCTTCATCAAGAATGGTGCACAAAATATAACGAGCAACTAATACTTTTTCTGATTTGACACCTTAATCACGAGCACTTTTATCAAACGTTTTAATTTCGTCACTTAATTGTTTGTGTAGTGCCCCAACATTTGGGTGGTTAAGAGAGTCTCGAGTTTTAGAAAATACAGCTAATAAAATTGCAGCGGAATTAACTAATGGATTTAACCCTCTGCTTGTTTTAAATTGATTTAAATTCAAAGCGCTGGGATTAAGTTGAGGCGAACGGCTTTGTGGGTTTGGTTGTTGTCTATAATCAGGTTGTTGAGGTGGCGCTTGAAACTCTGGGCTCTGTGTACCTGCTGGTGCTCGCCCTCCTGGAACAGGACGCACAACTGTACCATCCCCACGATTGACAGGCTGTCTAAATACCGTTTTATCTGGGTTATCACCACTACCTGAGGACATAATTTTCTCCTGCTAAATTCTATGAGTTACTGTCTTATCGACCAAAACTCAAGTTCCAAACCTGGAAAGTCTCCGCCAACATGAACCGCAAAACCACCTGAGTGATTAAGTTCTTTCCAAAAATCATTATTCCGTTCAAGTTCAAAGTAATTAAAACCAGCGTGAAATGGAATTTGTCTTGGTGCTACTGGTAGCGGCTTTAATGGTATACCTGGCATTGCCGCATTAACAAGTTGGCGTATTCTTTCGACGGGTCCCACTTTTACTTGTGCAGGAAATTGACTACGAATTGTACCTTCAGGTACATCTGCTCGAACTGCTAATACAAACATTGCATTGCTTAATAAGGTACGATCAGGAATTTGTGCAACCCTGATACCAAATTTCTTTTCAACCAATGCAAGCGAAACCGCCGTTTGTTCATAAACCATACTAAGACATTGTCTCAATGAGCTCATTACAGGCACAAACGTCGCTTGTAGATCATCATGTAAATAAGGAGGAAACACTGGAGGTCGTTTATTTTCAGCAACAAATGTAGAAAACTCTCCAACCATTTGAACTACTTCAGTGTACAACTGCAAAGGATGTAACCCACGTATTTGTGATAAATGCAAAGCTAAAGGTTCAACCCGGTTAATCATCTGCAACATCATATAGTCTGCGACTTCAGCAGTTCCTCCACGTAAAGTATCAGCTAAACGCCCTGCGATCGATTGACCTCTATGATGTAATAAGCCAACTAGTTCAGATAAAAAACCAGATAACTTTTGAGAAGCAGCAGAATCTAAACAGGTTGGAATATAGTTATCATCAAGTAGGACGTTTTTGTCATCGCGTGTTTCTGCTATGCGCAACACTCCTATACCAGCGTAACCACTCATATCATCAGACTCTAACAGTAAACGAAGCCTTAACTGACCTACGTCTATTTCAATGGTATCACCACCGTCAAAAGAAACATCTCTGATGTCTTGTTTGGAAGAAAAGTAACGAGCTTGACCTTGTGTTTCATCTTTAGGCAACACATCAACAGCGCCCGGCCGTTTTACAGGCACAGCCAGATAAACAACTTTGTTATGGATGTTTTCTGGTACATCATATACTGCCGGTCTTTCGTATTGATCGGGAAAACTAAAAGGTGTGCCGTCAGGGAATACGCCCTTGGCTTTAATGATGGATATTTTTCCTAATTTAAGTAATTCCTGATCAACTTCAATATCATGTATTCCCCAACCATAAGCCCCATAAGCTGAACATTTTCCATTAACATAGCGTTCAAAATAACGATCTTGTTGCTGAAAATGATGGGGATTTAAAAACATCCCCTCTGACCAAACGACTTTACTATCTAATGACATACAATTTTGCCTGAATTTTTGATTAATTCTTTATTCATTATGTTAAATAAAAATATGATTTATATTTATTACTTGAGAAAAAGCCAATTTGGTAACGATTATTCTAAAATAACAATTCTATTACCTGATAACTGAATTTTTGCTGATGAGCTTACAACGTTAGTTTGCGCAACAGGAATAACCAGTTGATATTTTGCATCTTTATATTTTAAAAACTCTGCATACAAACCAACATATTTAGTCTCTTTACTTAAAACAAAGCTTTCTTTTCGAGTTTCACCGGGCTTTAAATGTTTTAATCTTTGTTTACCTAGTAAACTACCACCAAGAACTTCAGTGTCTCTCTCATATAAATCAATAAAGTTTGCATTTTCAAATAATGTTGGAGTTTTTAGTTCATACATTCTAATAATCAGTGGTGATGGTGTTTGATTATCGTCAGGATTGATATCTGTGTTAGCTACAAATGTGAGATGTAAATCAGTATCTAAATTTAACAAACCACCCACTTTTGTATTTATACTGGTACATGACACGGTTAAAGCCACTGCCAGGCTGACAATTAAACATTTGAACAATTTGTATTGAAACATAATAATTCCCTAAATTAATTTTGTAATTTATTTTTTCTTTTTGGATAACTTTGCACTAGCTAAACGTTGCATTTGATCTTCATAAGCTTGTACAAAGTCATAACCAAATAAATGCTGAAATGAATCATCTAGATTATCAACTAATCCTTTATGATACTCCATGTAGGACTCCCAGTTTTTTCCTTTACTGCCCAAATTGATCAAGCCGGATTTCTTATATTTTTCAAAACGATTTTCAAGTTTAGCAGGATCAAGTCTGTCCAACATACCTCTAAATGCCGCTTGCATACCTGCAAGTACGGCAATTTGATGCTCTGCGACACCTTGAAATCCTTCTTTCAAGGCTTCAACAGGTTCTTTATATGCATTATTTTCTTTAATGAACATATTTTCCATTGCGTCATCTATATTAGCCGAAAACTTAAGTGGATTATTTTCAACGGGTTGGATTGTTGTTACGTTAATTCGAAATTCTTCTTTAATTTTTTTTCTGAATTTCAAAACACGCATCATACCTTTCATGGTTTCTCGAACCAACAACCCCACAGTTTCACTGATCTGAAGCATTTTGTCGTCATTTAAATTCCACTTAGATAATCCCATTGCTTCAATTAAAGTTTTATCTTGTAAAGAAAGTTCACGTTTAGCGTTATTTGAAACCGTCTGTTTTTTAGCCGCTTGTAATTCTTTGACTTGCAACTTTAACTTAACAATTTCAGTCATTAACTGCTTATTTTCGTTTTCAAAGGAGAGATTTTTATGTTCTAACGCTAGATTTTCTTCCTTTAATGCTAAATATTCTGCATTGGTACTTGATGGCGGTGGCTTACTAGAAAAGTCGCTCCCTTGCCGATCCTGATGCGATATGTTCGAGGGAGGGCTCGCTGGAATCGAGCCAAAATCTGAAGTCATTGAGGGCTTTTCTTTGGTGAAACTATCATCTAGCAGATCGTCATCCCAATCATCGGGGATTAACCCACCTTCCACACTAGCATTAGGCCATGTAATAGAGTCACTGACAGCGTTACCGGCATCAGCAAAACCACTATCAGGAAAATGATTGTTGGAAGTCTGTATCGGCAAAGATTCTTTAGCACTGGCCTTATCTAAAACTGCCAGAGGATCCGTTTCTTCCTGAGAAACTTGAAATGTTGAATCAATCAAAGGTGATGTTTCTGCAAACGGAGAACCAAAAGGATCATCAGAGATTACTGGAGGTTGATGATTGCTCGCTCCTGAAGATAAGCCTAAGTCAGCAAACGGACCAGACTCAGCAGGTTGGTTTAATATATCATTCGTTTGAGATTCAACTTGACGAAAACTAACAGTAAATTCGTAATCACTGATGGTAAACCTGTCGCCATGATTTAAAACGACCTTATTCCCTTTCCCCAGAGGTTCCATTGAGCCATTAACGAACGTACCGTTTGTACTCAAGTCGGTTAGGACATA
>JAUIHB010000221.1 GCA_030432465.1 Gammaproteobacteria bacterium | reverse complement strand
AGCTAATCCAGCACAAACCCCACAAACCTTGGCTTTATCTGGTAGTTTATAAAGCTTGTTACCTCGACTTGAGTATTGTTTAGTGTCGGTCATATTTTTTTCTCCACCCGGGGGTTTCATGATCTAAAATAGATTCCAAAGTTTCTACTCGTTCCATCATGGAGTCAGCAATTTTCATTAACTCCTGTAAACGAGAATGATCAGCCTCTGAAATCCCCCCCTCTTTTTGGTTTTTTGAACGATAATGCATAATAACCCATATTGGAGCGACAAAAATCATGAATAAGATAAAAGGGATAAACATTAAATCTGCATCCATTAGTTTTGCTCCTGATTTGAATTTACTCCACTAGCACTGCGTTTTTTAACTCGCGCTTTAAGCTCCGCAAGTTGTTGATCAACTTGATCTTCTTTTTCTAAATCATTAATTTCATCGGCTAAATTTTTACTTCGACCAACATCAAAAGACTCAACTTCAGACTCTAACTCGTCTAACTTCCTTTCAAAACGTTCAAACCTTGTTACTGCATCGTCTGTTGATGTTTCATACAAGCTTTTCTTCACTTTTAAACGGGAAGAAGTTGTATTATGCCGCATGATTAATGCTTTTTGTCTTGCTCTCGCATCATTCAATTTTTCCTGTAACTGACTAACCTCAGCAGATAGACGAGCCAATACTGCTTCTAACTTATTCAATTCATTTTGCAACTCTTCGGCCATTTCCTGTGCATTATTTCTTTCTAGCAAAGCTGCTTTTGCTAAATCCTCACGGCCTTTACTTATTGCCAGTTCAGCTTTACGTTCCCATTCTTCAGACTCGTCTCGTAAACGGTCAATACGTCGAGATATATCTTTTTTATCAGCAATTGTTCTGGCTGACGAGGTTCTTACTTCAACCAGCGTGTCTTCCATCTCTTGTACAATCAGACGAATCAACTTTTCTGGATCTTCTGCTTTATCAAGCAATGCGTTAATATTTGCATTGACGATATCAGCAAATCTCGAAAAAATACCCATAAACAACCTCCGAAATGAAATACACTAAATACGATAAATGATTACAATTTTTATATCATTCATTAAAATAATAAATCTATCCAGTCAAACTCTAATGTTGGCTGTGATTGACTAATAACAACACTATTTTTCACTCCCATAGACTGGCTGTCCTGTGGATGCGAAAAATGACTCGCTTGAGCTAACAAAATACCTAACAGCCCGATAACACCAATAACAACTTCAACCAATAATTTACTGTCGCGTCTGGTGAGTGTGCGATGCTCTGATTTGGCTAACATCCTTTTTCCTCTTATTCTTACTTAGTTAATTTGGCTAACAACGTTAATTTACCTAACTGTAATTCACCTTTCATGCCAACTTTTATTTTACCTTTAACCCCTTGTATTTTAATTAATTTTATTCATTATATACTAGCTACTCAACAGTGTTTATGTGAAAATATCCAAATATTTAGTCAATTTCACTAATTGATTAGCAACAAACGAACTATACTTCTTTGCAACTTCACTCAAAGAGACCCAAATGATCAATAAATCAAACGATAATCTGGTTGGTGAAGCCAGTAGTTTTTTAGAAGTGATTGAGCAAGTTTCTCAACTGGCTCCAATAGAAAAACCTATATTGGTTGTTGGTGAGCGCGGTACAGGTAAAGAGCTAATTGCTGCTAGACTACATTATCTTTCAGCACGCTGGGAACAACCATTTATCAAACTCAATTGCGCAGCGATTAACGAGAATTTACTAGAAACAGAGCTTTTTGGTCATGAAGCAGGCTCTTTCACTGGTGCCAATAAAAGGCATTTAGGTCGTTTTGAATTAGCTGATAAAGGAACATTGTTTCTTGATGAGCTCGGCAACAGCTCACTGGCAGTTCAAGAAAAACTGTTACGAGTCATTGAATACGGTGAACTGGAACGAGTAGGCGGTAATAAAACAATCAAAGCTGATGTAAGAATTGTTGCGGCAACAAATGAAAACTTACCAGTAAAAGCCAAACAAGGAAAATTCAGAGCTGACTTGCTAGACAGGTTAGCCTTTGACGTAGTTACTATTCCTCCTTTGAGGGCACGAGTATCTGATATTCTTGTGTTAGCTCAACATTTTAGTCTAGCCATGACCAGAGAATTAGAACGAGATTATTTTCCAGGCTTTAGTAAACAAGCTGAATTAGAGCTGCTTAGCTATGATTGGCCGGGTAATGTACGAGAATTAAAAAATGTTATCGAAAGAAATATTTATAAGACACCACCAGACCAAGTTATTGAGAGTATACAGTTTGATCCTTTTGCGTCACCTTACCAATTAACAGGAAGCCGAAGTAATCATTTCGAGGCTAATGAATCAGAATTACAATCTAACTTTTCTTCCGAAGCAGCTCATTATTTTGACTCTAATGATCAGGAGTTAGTCACACCGCAAAAAGCAATACCTCTTGCTGATACGAGCAGTACGAGTTTCGATGTAGAGTTTCCAATTGATCTCAAACAAACAATGGCAGAACAAGAAGTAAATATTATCCAACAGGCATTAAAATCAGCTCAATTTAACCAGAAAAAATGTGCAGATCTGCTCGGGTTGACTTATCATCAACTACGCGGCTACCTTAAAAAATATCAGCTACTCGATCAAAAGTAATATTTGTGTCTTATTCTGTCAAAAAACTTATCGCTTTTTCTTACGCTAATATAGTGTGCGCCCTATTGATGGGTGGTTGTAGCTATCAGGATGCATCCAAAGTAAAACAAAACGTTCTTGTTTATTGCTCTGAAGGTAGTCCTGAAACTTTTAATCCACAACTTTCAACTTCAGGCACAACTTTTGATGCTTCATCGAGAACTATCTACAACAGACTAGTGGAATTCACTCCCGGCAGCACTCTATTAAAACCCGCATTGGCAACAAGTTGGGAAGTTTCCAAAAATGGCAAAGAGTATATATTTAACCTGCGTAAGGGAGTCAAGTTTCATCGTAATGAGTGGTTTAGCCCAAGTCGAGATTTTAATGCCGATGATGTAATTTTTAGTTTTCAACGCCAGTGGCTGAAAACACACCCTTATCATGATGTTTCGAAACTCAGTTATGGTTATTTTGAGTCAATGGGACTTCGCGGCCTCATTACAAAAATTGAAAAAATCGACGAGTATCGCGTGAAGTTTACGCTAGAGCGCTCAGAAAGTCCTTTTTTAGCAACAATAGCTATGGACTTTGCTTCAATTCTTTCAGCCGAATACGCAACAACGCTGTTAGAAAAAAAAATGCCTGAATCTATCGACACTCATCCAATTGGCACAGGCCCTTATCAGCTAACGCGCTATCAACCCGATGCTTTTATACGCTATCAAGCACATCCAAATTACTGGCAAGGAGAGCAAAAACTAAAAGAAATAGTCTTTGCGATAACTCCATCTGCATCATTGCGTTTCGCACGTATGGTCGCGGGAGAATGTGATGTAATGGCTAATCCACTCCCCGTGCATATTAATGTAGCCAAACAACAGGAAAATATGCAGGTATTAAGTGAGCCAGGACTAAATGTTTCCTATTTAGCACTAAATACCCAGAAGCCACCATTTGATCAAGCCATTGTGCGTCAGGCAATTAATCATGCAATTAATAAAGAGTCGATAATAAGAACCGTTTACCAAAATACAGCAACAAAAGCAAAAGGACCTATTCCCCCAAATATGTGGGCATATAACAATTCATTTCCAGGTTATGAGTTTGATCCAGATAAAGCCAGAGAGTTACTCGAAATAGCAGGCTTTGAAAATGGTTTTTCAATGAATATTTGGACCATGTCTGCACAGCGGGCCTACAATCCAAATGCAAAGAAAATGGCTGAGCTTATTCAACAAGATCTCAAACAAGTAGGCATCAACGTTTCAATATCCACATTCGAGTTTGGAACATTTTTATATAAAACTCAGCACGGTGAACATCACTCTTCGTTGATGGGCTGGATTAGTGATAATGGTGATCCTGATAATTTTTTCTCTCCCTTATTAAGTTGTGCAGCCACATTATCAGGTACAAATGCAGCATTTTGGTGCAATCCAAGATTTAATCAACTATTGCAACAAGCTCGCTCGATTACTGATATAGAAGAGCGAAAAAAGTTTTATCAAAAAGCTCAGATTATTTATCAACAATCCGCTCCTTGGGTTCCAATAGCCCACGCAACTCAACATATTATTATTAATCCTAGAGTTAAAAATTTTAAAATTATACCTGCCGGAGGAATTTATTTCGGGGATGTATATTTAGCTAAAAATGAAACAGAAAAAGAAAATACCGATATTGATCGCATAGAAAAATCAGGTGATAAACATGATTAAAATAATCATTCGCCAGATTGGTTTATTATTTCTCAGTTTATTTACCTTAAGTATTTTAACTTTTGGTTTTACCCAAACTTTTCCCGACAATATGCTATTTAATTTTCCTCAACTAATTGGAAGTGAAATTAACTTATTTGAAAAATATCTCGATTATCTTTATAACGTTTTAACTGGCAACTGGGGAACATCTAGAATAAACGGCAATAGTGTTTTAAATGAATTTTTAAACCATATACCTGCCACCATAGAGCTTTCTCTAATGGCTTTAGTTTTAGCTTTAGGTATAGGCTTACCTCTTGGAATACTTGCAGCGGAAAATAAAAACAAATGGCAAGACAAAATAATTCTTTCAACAACCTTAATAGGCTATTCCATGCCTATATTTTGGTGGGGCATGTTACTCGTGTTATTATTTTCGCTCACACTTGGTCTCACTCCTGTCGCAAGCCGAATAGGTTTTGAATACGATATAATTCCGGTCACGGGTTTTATGCTGATTGATACGTTACTATCAAAACAGCCTTATTCAATTGAAGCATTTTACAATGCAGTTCAGCATCTTATTTTACCAACAATTGTTTTAGCGACTATTCCTTTAGCCATATTTACTCGTGTTACGCGCTCAGCAATGATAGAAGTACTTTCCAGTGATTATATTCGAACAGCTAAAGCAAAAGGGTTACCTTATACGAGAATTATTTGGCTACATGGTCTGCGGAATGCAATGATTCCTATTGTTACTGTTGTAGGATTACAAATTAGCGTTTTAATTACAGGCACTTTGATTACAGAAACCATTTTTTCTTGGCCAGGTATTGGTAAGTGGCTACTTGAAGCAGTTCACCGCCGCGATCTGGTAACTATTCACGGTGGACTGCTAGCAATCGCTGTTATTGTTATTTTAACCAATATCACGGTGGAAGTGATGACTTATTTCCTCAACCCACGAATCAGGTATAAGAAATGATAAGTCGTCCCCAGTTTTATCAGCAATCAGAAATTCCTAGCAGCATTGCTCGCTGGACAAAAAAATTTCTTGCGAACAAACTTACGACTGCAGCCGCGATCCTTCTGTTATTGATTGTATTAGTCGCAATATTTGCACCTTGGATTGCCCCTTATGATCCAGCCTTCCAATTTGCAGATCAAAAAATTCCCCCACTTTGGTCGAGTGACGGAATGAAACAATATTTATTAGGAACGGATGATCTAGGTCGAGATCTATTTTCAAGGTTAGTTCACGGTGCTCGTTTATCGCTTAAGTTAGCTTTTATTGTGGTTTTTTTAGCATCTACGATAGGAATGCTATTAGGGTGTATAACAGCATTATCGAATACTTGGATTGATCAAATTATTTTACGTATCATGGATTTAATCTTAGCTTTACCTTCACTGCTTTTAGCTATAGTCATTGTCGCATTAATAGGTCCCGGTTTACCTAATGCAATTTATGCCGTTGCAATTGTTCTGGTACCACATTTTGTCTTATTAACTCGAAATGCGATCAAACAGGAACTGAGCAAAGAATATATCACCGCAATGTTGCTTGACGGTGCCGGCCGAGTAAAGTTATTCACTCATTCCATTTTACCCAATATCGCACCAACACTTGTCGTACAATTGACACTCGCATTTTCGACCGCAATTTTAGAAATTGCAGCACTCGGCTTTCTAGGCTTAGGCGCACAAGCTCCAAATCCAGAATGGGGCACAATTTTGTCCGAATCTTATGCCTATATTACTATTGCTCCCTGGATGGTTACCCTTCCGGGTCTGGCTATTTTCTTTACATTACTTTCCATCAATTTGGTTGGGGATGGAATGCGAGATGCTATGGATTTGGATAATTAAACATTATGCAATTATTAAGAATCGAAAATCTCAGCGTTAATTATCATGGCTCAAATGGCGTTTTTCCAATAATAGAACGCTTATCCTTGAAAATGAGTTCTGGCGAAATATTGGGTATTGTCGGCGAATCAGGTTCAGGAAAAAGCATACTTGCGTTGGCAATCATGGGATTACTTTCACCCAAAATGGAAATGCGCGCTGACTACATTAATTTGGACGGTGAAGATCTCATGAAAATGCAGCGAGATGATCGTGCAGCTTACGTGGCATCAAAAGCTTCCATTATTTTTCAAGAGCCACAAACCAGCCTTAATCCTTGTTTTACAATTGCAACACAGATAGATGAAGCGATTTCATTTCATCAAGGCGGTGGAAGAAAAATCCGTCATACTCGAGCATTAGAGTTGCTTGACTCCGTAGGCATTTATCAACCCGATATCATCTTGAAAATGTATCCTCATCAACTATCAGGCGGCCTTAATCAAAGAGTGGCAATTGCGATGGCTCTTGCCTGCAAACCAAGACTATTAATAGCTGATGA
>JAUIHB010000220.1 GCA_030432465.1 Gammaproteobacteria bacterium | reverse complement strand
AAAGTGTTATCTCGCTGATTGATGCTCCAATATTTGACGTTAATAATGTCAGTTTAGCAAACATAGAAAATGACCTATATTTTTTAAGTGATGAAAAAGTCGATTTAGAAAAAGCTAAAAATGATATTTTAAAGATCCCGCTGTATCGAAATTTATTAATTAGTGATACTGGCGAAATAACTGTTATGCAAGCTAACTTAAAGGGTAATCAAAATTATTTTAAGTTAAATGATGAGTTAAGAAAGCTACAGTGGAAGCGAATTAATAAAGGCCAATTAAGCTCCTACGAAAAGCAAGCCGAACTTAATTTAAAACTTGAGTTACGTTTATTAGCTGATGAATTGTCAGAACGCAATGAGCGCGTTATATCACAAATTAGAAGTATAAAGGAGGGCTATAAAGATATTGCAACCATCTATTTAGGTGGTATTCCAATGATTGCTCATGACATGGTTGAGTATGTTAAAAATGATTTGGTTGTGTTTGGTTTCGGCGTATTTATTTTGTTAATCGTTATTCAAGCCTTTATATTTCGGCGTACTCGATGGATCATTATTACTTTGGGAGGTTGTGCGATTACTGCCATTACCAGCATGGGGTTACTGGGTATTATGGATTGGCCAGTAACAGTCATTTCTTCTAATTTTGTTGCACTGTTACTGATTATTACTATGTCGCTGATTATTCATCTGATTGTTCGTTTTAGACAGGTAGAAAGAGAGTATCGCGAGATTAGTTACAACGATAAAATAGTAGAAACCCTTTCTTCCATGTTTACACCTTGTGCTTATACAACGTTAACAACGATTGTTGCATTTGGCTCGTTAATGGTAAGTGATATTAGACCTGTCATTGACTTTGGCAAAATGATGATCCTTGGGGTTAGTCTCGCATTTATTTTAGCTTTTACTTTGTTTCCTTTATTAATGCGGCTAAAGAAAAAATCTGGACTGGATAATCGTAAAGAAACAGGCTTTTTTACGTTTACTAACCAGCTGGCTAAATTGTCTGATCGCTGGCGATGGCAAGTTGCGTTAAGTGCAATTACATTAAGTTTAGTGAGTGCATGGGGGATCAGCTACTTGAGTGTAGACAACCGCTTTATTGATTACTTTAAATCTGATACAGAAATCTATCAAGGAATGAAAGTTATTGATACAAAGCTCGGCGGAACGACTCCTCTGGAAGTCATAATCGAACGTTCAGCGATTGAGGCTGACTTTGCTTTTATTGAAAGTGAAAGTGAAGAAGACGAATGGGCGGATGAATTTGATGATGGTTTTAGCGAAATTGAAACTAAAAAAGAAGAAACGCCCCGTCTATGGATGACTTCACATGGTATTAATAAATTACACAAAATTCAGGATTTTTTGGATAGTTTAGAGGTGACAGGTAAAACCTTATCTCTGGCGGCTGGTCTGCAAATTGTAGAGCAGATTAATGGTAACCAACGTTTGAGCGACTTTGAATTATCACTATTAGAAAAAAAGATCCCAAATGATCTGCGTCAACAAGTCATGTCACCTTTTTATGATAGAGAAAGTGATGAGGTGAGGTTTTTGATTCGAGTCAAAGAAACGGATCCTAACCTTGATCGCAATCAGCTCTTGCTAGATATTGAAAACTTTCTTACGAGTGAAATGGGTTTTAAAAAGGAAAGCTTTCATTTTACTGGCATGTTGATTTTATATAACAATATGTTAGATAGTTTATTCAAGTCTCAAATTCTTACCTTAGGAGTTGTTTTTGGAATTATTTTAGTCATGTTTAGTATTTTGTTTCGTTCATTAAAGCTAGCCATTATTGGTATGTTTCCTAATTTAATTGGGGCATGTTTCGTTTTGGGATTAATGGGGTGGTCTGGAATACCATTAGATATGATGACTATTACCATTGCTGCCATTAGTATAGGAATTGCAGTCGATAATACTATTCATTATATTCATCGCTTTAAAATGGAGTATGCCCGCTTAGGAGACTACACAAAAGCTATGTATGCCTGCCATGATACGATTGCAAGAGCGATGTATTTTACTTCAATAACAATCATTGCAGGATTTTCTGTGCTAGTACTTTCCAATTTTATGCCATCTATTTATTTTGGAATGTTTACTAGTTTAGCAATGCTGGTGGCATTACTTGCTAACTTAACTTTGTTGCCTGTCTTACTGTTGTTGACTAAGCCTTTAGCTGAAAAGCGTGCTCAATTGTAATAAGTTTATAAAAAACAAAAAAGCCAAACAAATATTGTTTGGCTTTTTAATTGAAAATTATAATGTTCAGGTTTAGTGCAATAGCATTAATTTTTTTCTTGTGCGAGTTTGAGAATTTTCTCAACCATAGCCTGTAATCCATTTCCTCTGGTAGGACTTAAGTGTTTTACTAAATCTAACTGGTCAAAGTACTTTTTTATATCAAAGTCCAATATTTGTTGCGGTGTTTTTTCATTATAGGCAGCCATTACAATTGCAAGTAAGCCTCTAACAATATGAGCATCACTATCTACCTGAAAGTGAAAAATTGTACCGTCAAAATTTGGTTCAATCCAAACCTGACTCTGGCAGCCAGGAACAATTCTATCTTCGGTATGCAAGGACTCGTCCATCGCGGGTAAGGATTTGCCTAAATCGATCATATATTTATAGCGATCTTCCCAGCTATCAAAAAAACTAAGTGTGTCAACAATTTCTTCTGGTGTACTCATGGAATTCCGAATATTTAATGCTGGGCAATCAACCCATTAAATTATTAAAGGTTAAGTTATTATTTATATTTTTAAAAAAACATGCCTGTTTCAAGCTTTGCTTCATCACTCATCATGTCGCGTGTCCAAGGTGGATCGAATATCAGTTCAACCTCTACAGACTTAACATTTGGGACTTTTGCAACGCGGTACTTTATATCGCTCACTAAAACTGGCCCCATTCCACAGGCTGGTGCAGTTAATGTCATAGTAATTGAAACTAGAGCTTTTTCTTGATCAATATTAACATTATAAATGAGCCCTAAGTCCACAAGGTTTACTGGAATTTCGGGATCATAAATACTTTTTAAAGCAGTCCACACCTGCTCATCAATAATCTCGTTACTTTCAGTTTCTTCAAATGATAATTTTTCTGCTTTAAGTCCGAGAGCAGCTGCATCAGTTCCATCAACACGTGCCATATTTCCATTCACGGCAACGGTATAATTACCACCAAGTGCTTGTGTGATAGTAACAAAAGTATCTTTCGGAATCATTATTTTAGTACCAGCAGGTACTAAGCGAGCAGGGCAGTCTTCAACGGCGACGACCATTTTTTTTTGCATATTTATTTCTCTACACTAAAGCTTTCGCCGCAACCGCATAAAGCTGTCGCATTAGGATTACTAAAATCTAATCTAAAATTAACCCCTTCTTGAACATAGTCCACTTGTGTTCCATTTATCAGTGGTAAAACTTTGGGAGGGATAAATAAAATCAGCTCGTCTGATAGTTGATATTTAATTGCGTTATCGGCTGGCGTAAAAGCTAATTCAAGTAAGTACTTAAAACCGGAGCACCCACTCTCTTTAACATTAAACTCAATTCCTTTTGCTCTTTGGTTGGCAACTTGGTTAGATAAATGTTTGATGGCTTTTGATGTAAAGCTAACCGGTAACGTTGTATTTGGATTATATGTTGCTACAGTCATTTATAGTCTCTCTATAGCTATGATAAAAACATTCTGGCTTTTTCTAAGCCGCTAAATAACAAGTCAACTTCTTGCTTGGTATTATAAAAACTAAATGAGGCTCTAATTGTACCGTTCAACCCCAAAGCTTGCATTAAAGGCATTGCGCAATGATGTCCTGTGCGTACTGCAATACCTTGTTGATCTAAAATCATGCCTACATCCTGAGAATGTAGTCCATCAATAACAAAACTAAGTACCGATGTTTTGTTACAGTCAGAACCGATAATTTTTAACCCTTCAAAATGCTGAGCTTTTTCAGTTGCGTATTCAATTAACTCTTCTTCATAGCGTGTTAGATCATCGCGATTAAATTGTGATAAATAATCGATTGCGGCACCTAATGCGATAGAGCCTTCTATATTTGGGGTACCTGCTTCAAATTTATACGGTAATTTATTAAATGTTGTTTTCTCAAAACTAACCTTTTCTATCATTTCTCCACCGCCATGCCAAGGTGGCATAGCATTTAATAATTCCTGCTTACCATATAGAATACCTATTCCTGTTGGAGAGAACATTTTATGACCAGAAAGAGCATAAAAATCACAATCTAAAGCTGTGACATCAATATTTAAATGAGGCGCTGCTTGGGCTCCATCAATTAAAACTTTGCAATCAAATTTTTTGGCGAAAGCAATTACTTTTTCAATAGGATTAATCACGCCTAACGCATTTGAAATATGTCCAATAGCAATGAGCTTAGTATTTTTATTGACGAGCGTTTTAAAGTGCTCAAAATCAAGCTCACCATTTGGGTGAATATTGATTACTTGTAACTTAGCACCTGTTTCTTCACACAATAATTGCCATGGAACAATATTGGAATGGTGCTCTAAGGTTGAGACAATTATTTCATCATTTTGGGATATGTTTTTTCTACCCCAAGTTTGTGCTACTAAATTAATTGCTTCGGTAGTGCCTCTTGTCCAAA
This sequence comes from Gammaproteobacteria bacterium, assembly GCA_030432465.1. Classification (GTDB taxonomy): domain Bacteria; phylum Pseudomonadota; class Gammaproteobacteria; order Enterobacterales; family Kangiellaceae; genus Aliikangiella. The sequence continues at coordinate 2,107 of JAUIHB010000220.1, read as the reverse complement.
TGATTTCTTCACGATATTTTGCATGAATAAAATGTTGAACTTTAGTGCGAGCATTTTCAAATAGTTCTGTTGCTTGATCACTAAGCGCATGTGCCCCGCGATGAACATTAGAGTTTGTATGAGAATAATAATTCTCAATGGAGTCGATTACCGATTGTGGCTTTTGTGAAGTTGCACCGTTATCTAAATAAACTAGCGGCTGACCGTTAACTTTTTCAAATAAAATAGGGAAGTCTTTGCGGACTTCATCAACATTAAATTTTCGTACTGCTTTTGCAGGTTGTTGTATCACAGGTGTTAATAAACTCATAAGATTAATCTATTTTTGACATGTGTGAGTCGAGTAAAAGCTTTAGAAACTCTTGAATTTTGGATTGTTTAACTGAATTTATGAGTTCTTGGATAAAAGCAATGCTTAGCATTTTTTTTGCTTTACTTCGACCAATTCCTCGAGTTTGTAAATAATACATTGACTTTTCGTCCAGTTGAGCAACCGTTGCTCCATGGGCACAAACAACATCGTCGGCATAAATTTCTAACTCAGGCTTAGTATTAACTTCTGCTTGATTAGTTAATAATAAATTTTTGTTATTTAGATAAGCATCTGACTTTTGTGCATCTTGAAAAATATGAATTCTTCCATTAAACGTTGCGCTAGCCTGATCCGCGATAATTCCTCGAAAAACTTCATTAGTATTACAGTGAGGAACTTGATGTTCTACATTAGTGTGATAATCAATGGCTCTTTCACCTGCAGGAAGATAAATTCCTGTAATGTTGCATTCAGCATTTTCACCTTTATGAAGAATATCTAAGTCAGTGCGGTTTAATTTACTGCCAAAACCTAAGTAAAAACTATTTAAAACACTATTTTTATTTAAAATATTTTTTACTTGGCCACAGTGATAAATACCTTCGTTTTGCAAGTTTAATCGGTAATGATTAAACTGACTATTCTCTGCTTGATTAATCGTGGTTTGTTGTAAACTTAAAGATGATGATTGAGTTTCTAGTTGTTCTGTTTTTGCATCAACAAATTCTTCAACAAAAGTAAATTCGCTAGAACTACCAACATTTACAATAACTTTGTGAGTCGATAAATGCGATGCTTGTTGAGCAGTGTAATACTTGATATGAACAGGGCGTTTTACTTGATGATTGGCTTTTATTTCAATTAATAAGCCATCATTAACCAAAGATTGGTTTAAATTAAGTAATAAATTTTTTGAATTAATATCCGCTTTTAGTTGTTGAGTAATAATTGATTGTTGCTCATCATTGGCATTATTAAACAAAGTGATAGATAAGCCTGCTTCATTTAGTTCATGCTCTATTTGTGTTATCAATATACCGTCAACAAAAACAAGCTCGATAGCATTCTCCAAGTTTAGCTTTTCAGCATCTTGTGTAGCCTGTTGATAAGCCGTTTTGAGTTTATGCTGTTCATCGGCTATTGGACCGATGGTAAATTCATTATTGTTTAAAAATGCGAGATCATTATATTTCCAATGTTCAATTTTTCTATTTGGCATTTTGGCTTGTTTAAAAGCCGATAATGACTCTTGTTTGACGGCTTTTAACCAGTCAATTTTTGTATTACGTGACACATCAGCAAAGTCTAAGACATCACGATTTTGAAACGCTATTGTAACACTCATAAAATTTGTTCCGTTTGATGTCTAAAGTTTTTCGATCCAGCCATAACCTTTTTCTTCAAGTTCTAGAGCAAGCTCCTTACCTCCAGACTTAATTATTTTTCCATCAGATAAAACATGGACATAATCCGGTACAATATAATCCAGTAATCGTTGATAGTGAGTCACAATGATAAAAGAGCGCTCTGGATCACGACAAGCATTGACACCATTGGCAACCACTTGTAAAGCATCAATGTCTAAACCGGAATCAGTTTCGTCAAGGATACAAAGTTTAGGTTCAAGCAACATCATTTGCATAATTTCATTGCGTTTTTTCTCACCACCAGAAAAACCTTCATTGACACCTCGTTTCAGAGAAGCTTGGTCAAGATTAACTTCTTGGCATTTTTCTCTCGCAATTTTCATAAAACTAACTGCATCTAAGGGCTCTTTACCTTGATAGTCTCTAA
>JAUIHB010000219.1 GCA_030432465.1 Gammaproteobacteria bacterium | reverse complement strand
CTGCCCTTGGGCGGGCAGAACCGCGAGGAAGCGCTGGATGCACTGCGCCGGAACCGCTCGGAGATCCGACGGGTTCTGTCCAAGGGCCTGCAGCTGAAATTCGCGCCCGAGAATGGATGAATAATTTATTAGAGCTACAAAAAAATACTCGAAATTCATTGGAGTTTATTGAAAGCGTTAAGGTTGATTTATTCCCGGATGAAGTTTATATATTTACACCAAACGGCAGCATTATTGAATTGCCTAAAGGGGCAACACCTGTGGATTTTGCTTATGCAATTCATACCGATGTTGGTAATAGTTGTATAGCAAGTAAAGTGGACGGAAAAATCAGTGCCTTATCGAGTGAGTTGACTAACGGTAAAACGGTGGAAATTATTACCGCACCGGGAGCTAAACCCAATCCGGGTTGGTTGAGTTTTGTGACAACTAGTAAAGCTCGAACTAATATACGCCACTTTATCAAAAACTTACGTCGTGATGATGCTATCAATTTAGGTAAGCGTTTATTAGAAAAAGCACTTGGTGGTACGAAACTAGAGTCTATTGATAAAAAGCTGATTGCTCGGGTGGAAAAAGAAACTCGTCATGAAAATTTCGATGATATTTTAGCGGAAATTGGTTTAGGGCAAACTGCCAGCGTCATAATTGCACATCGACTTGATCCTCAAATAGAAACCAGTACTCATAAAGCCCATGATCGTAATCGCCCATTAGCGATAAAGGGTACAGAAGGAATGATGATCGAGTATGCCAAATGCTGCCATCCCATCCCTGGTGATCCAATTGTTGGAACTATTAGTACCAGCGGCGGTTTTATTTTACATCGTCAGGATTGTAATAACGTTTCAAACCACCGTCATCATTTAGACAAATATGTGCCAGTACAGTGGGAAAAAGATATTGAGGGCGAGTTTAGAGTTGAGTTACGCGTCGATGTGATCAATCAACACGGTGTTTTGGCTAAAGTGACTTCTTTGATTGCAGATGAAGGTGTCAACATTGTTAACATTGAAATTGATGCAAAAGATGGTGCAAATAACCAACTATGTTTTTTAATTGATGTCAAAAATAGATTACATTTAGCTAATATTATTCGTAAAATTCGCCTATATGATTTTGTTATAAAAGTCTCAAGGCATCGTTAAACCCATTGCACTTCTTGTATAATCCATTCATTTTATTTCATAGTTAACCTACAAACACATTAATGAGAAAGGGTATAGGACATGACAAAAGAAATTATTAATACTGATGCAGCACCAGCAGCAATTGGCACATATTCTCAAGCAGTAAAAACAGGAAACACGGTTTATTTTTCAGGGCAAATTCCGCTAGATCCAAAAACGATGGAATTTGTCAGTGAAGCAGTTAGAGATCAAATTCATCAAGTATTTAAGAATTTAAGTGCGGTTGCAGAAGCGGCAGGTGGTAATTTGAATCAACTGGTCAAACTCAATATATTTTTAACTGATTTAAGTTGTTTTCCCGTGGTGAACGAAGTCATGGCTGAATATTTTGATGCACCTTATCCTGCAAGAGCCGCAATTGGTGTTAAAGAGTTACCCAAAGGTGCACAGGTTGAAATGGATGGTGTAATGGAGTTGGGTCTGTAAGATCGGTTGTTATGAGTGAGCGAAACGAAAAAATTATTGCTTTATTACGACGACGCCAAACCGATATTACGGTATTTATGGATGAAGTTCATAAACCACATAATTTAGCGGCTATTGTACGTACTTGTGATGCAGTAGGAATTGGCGATGTACATGCTGTTTATCCTAAAGGCATGTTACGCGAATGTCATGGTACTTCAATGGGCAGTAATCGTTGGGTAAAAACGCATACTCATGATGATTTGAATCAAGGATTATTGCCGTTAAAGTCACAAGGTAAGCAAGTGTTGGCCGCTCACTTTTCGGAGCGAGCGGTAGATTTTCGCTCCATTGATTATACTAAGCCAACGGTTTTGTTGGTTGGCTCTGAGAAGTTTGGAGTTAGCCAAGAAGCGGCTGATATGGCTGATGAACATGTTCTTATTCCCATGCTTGGCATGGTTCAGTCGCTTAATGTATCCGTTGCTTCGGCTATTATTTTGTATGAAGCACAACGCCAAAGAGAAGTTGCAGGTTTGTATCAGCAGCAGCAAATTGATGATGAAACCTTTGAGCGATTGCGTTTTGAATGGTTACATCCGCATGTGAAAGACTTTTGTGTCAAACATAATATAAGATATCCTTTTATTGATGAATACGGGGATATTCGTGATGAAAAATGGCATCAACTACGCAACACAATCAACAATTAAAAGATTTTCTAGCTTTTAAAGCTTTACCTATAATTGATTTGCGTTCCTTATCGTCTTACGTTCAGGGACATATTTGTGGATCCAGTCACTTTGCTGTTGCTTCCATTATTGAAAGAATGTTTGAGTTGCCAACTAAATTACAAGAGTTGCGTCTAGTTGGTTCTGATGAACAGCTGCAAAGAGCAAGCCAGCTACTCGAAGAAAAGGGTTATCAAATTAAAGCTTGTCTATTGTGGCAGGACGGTTTTATTTCTTGGTTGGATAAAAATAGATTATTAGAAGTTGGAGATCACTCTACCCGATTATGGAGCCCTGCAACGATTGTCAAAGATTTTGTTTCTTATCTACAGACAAATACAAAAATAACACCTGAGAATAAAGTTAATCATCGTGCGTTAGACATTGCTTGTGGTGCAGGACGAGACTCTGTTTATTTAGCAATGCAAGGATGGGAAGTGCATTCGGTTGATTATCAGTCAGGCTCCCTTGAAAAAACAAATCTTTTGGCAAAACGCTATGGAGTCGAGGTTAATACGTACCAAATTGATTTAGAATTATCCGCAGGGAATTTAAAGGAAAAAAAGAGTTTACAGGAAAAAGTCTCGCCAAACAGCTTGTTGAGCAATACTGATTGGAAAAATGATCTTATTAGTCCATTAGACAATATATTTGGTGAGTTTAAGTTAATACTCGTTGTCAGGTATTTACATCGCCCGTTACTTCATTCAATTAAACAAAAAATAGCACCGGGTGGCTTTGTGTTGTACCAAACTTTTATGCGTGGATGTGAAAAGTTTGGGCGCCCTAAAAATCCACGCTTTTTGCTAGAGGAAAACGAGCTAGCAGAGATATTCAATGATTTTGAAATTATTTGGAATGATGTCAGATATTTGCCAGATGGACGTCCAACCAATATATTCTTAGCTCAAAGATCTTACTGATCAGGAGTCGTGAGCAACTGCATTTAAGAACTATTTTGCTGGTAGATTGATATTCGCAATACTTATTCCATTTAAAAATCTAAAAATAGGTAATTAATAGAGTAGGTACTGCGAAAAGAGATAAAGCTTTGATTAAACGAAAACAACAAAAAGTCATTTTGTTTGCTGATATTAGTGGTAGTTCTGCATTATATAAAACCGATGGTAATACTGTCGCCAAGCAAAAAATAGATGCGTTATTGAATGCATTTACTCAACTAGTGAGCGATTTCAAAGGAAAAATGGTTAAAACCATTGGTGATGAAATCATGACTTATTTTTCTGATTGTAATGATTGCCTCCAATTGGCGATTTTAATGCAGCAAAAATACCAGCCGATCATGCAACAGAATCATTTAAGATTATCGATTGGAATAGGCTTTGGTGATGTGCTAATTGATGATGGTGATCTCTTCGGTGAGGCTGTTAATGATGCAGCTCATTTAACTTATCTTGCCAAAGGAGGACAGATTTTACTAACGGAAAGCCTGTTCGAGCATTTAAATACAACAAACAAATCTGTTGTGAGAGAGTTTGATCGTATTCGCTTGAAGGGCGCGCGAAGAAAATCTACGATTTATCGTGCTTTTTGGTTAGCCGAAGAAGCTTTAGAAAGTGAAACCCAACTTATGGCAAGCGAAGATTTTGATGAATTATTTGGAACACTTTTCTTAAAAATACATTATCGAGGGGCCGTTCAGTCGATTACGCCGGTCGATACCCCATTTATTTTAGGCAGAGATCCGCAACGGTGCCATTTATTAGTTTCTGGATCGCAAGTTTCTAGAGAGCATTGTGAAATAAGATACAGCCGAGGTAAATTTGTTTTAGTCGATCATTCAACAAATGGATGTTATTTAACCGTTGGTAATCGTGAAGAGTTTTATTTAAGACGGGAAGAATATCCACTTATTGATATGGCAAAACTTTCCTTAGGGTTGCCGGCAGTACAATCTGGGGAAGATATTATTGAGTTAACTTATGAGTAGACGATATTTTAAGAAAAAACAAATTTGGTAGGTATTATTTAAAGACTAATACAGTTTTAATTCATTTGAATAAAAAAAGGAGCTTAAAGCTCCTTTTTTTAAACCAATAGCTATTACTTAAGCTGGAGTGTTTTCAACTGCTTTCGCTGCTGGTTTTGCTTTGCTTTTCGTTGCTTTCTTTGCTTTTTTCGCTTTTTTAGGCTTTTGAGCGGCATTAACAAGCTTAGCTTCTAGCTTTTCTAATGCTTTTGTTTGCTTAGCTTGTAAACGAGCAACTGCCGCTGCATCTTTCTTAGCTTGAGCATTTAACTTAGTTTCAACAGCCTTAACTGCATTTGCTAGTGTTACAGCTGATTTTTCTTCAGCTTTAGCTGCTTTAATGATCGCTTTTTGAGCTTTTACTTTTTCTGCTGCTGCTGCTTTCGCTGCAGTTGCTTTTTTAACAGCGTTTTTAGCTGCTGCTGTTTTTCTTTTCTTAGCGGTTTCTTTTTTAGCTGCAAGTGCTTTATTAGCTGCTGCAACTTTTGATGTGAGAGATTTTAGAGTTGCTTCAGCTTTTTTTGCTGTTGCTGCTGCTTTTTCTGCTGCTTTTGATGTGGTGGTTATTGCTTTGTTTAAAGATGAGCTAGTTTGAACAGTTGCCTTTTTCGCAGTGCCTTTTTTAGCTGCTTTTTTTGGTGCAGATTTTTTTACAGCTTTCTTTGGTGCTGATTTTTTTACTGCGATTTTGCTTGTTGGTTTTTTAGGGGCTTTTTTAGCCATAGTTAATCTCCACTAGTTTTTTGAATGTAAGAATCTCCACAACGAAGTTTATAGTCAAGTGCGAATAAATTCAAAAAAAAATTAATAAAATCAGTGAAAAAAGTAAAAAAAAAGCCAAAAAAAACTATTTCCGATCCATAAAAGGCAAAGTTGGCGAAAAAAAATAGAAAATGGGTAAATAAGGTGAGCTACTTAATTTTTTAATTAAAACCAAAAAGAATGATTTTTTCTTCTAATTAGAAGAAAGATTTCAATGTTTTTTAGGCGTCACCCAACCGGTTATCATTTTAGAATAACGGTCATTTTCTAAGTGGATTTGGTTAGGAGCATATAGGTTTTCAAAAATACGAATTTGATTTGATGGCCATAACTTCTTTTCGAAACTCTTATAAAATGGATTTCTCTTTATTGGTTCATTAAAAAGAGCAAATACTGGTAGCTTTTGTAGTTTGATTCTTTCTTCTAATATCAGTTCATCAAAAGTATGCATTTGAGGGTGTAATAATACGACATGAGTGATAGCTGAGTTGCTATTGGTTATGTTTAATATTCTAAAAGCACTCTCCTTGTTGGCAACAATGACAAGATTATTCGATATTGGTTGAATTTTTTGGATTAAAGTTTCAATTATCTGATTAAAATGATTTTGATAGCTCTCTTCAGAGCTAAAAAAAGATGGAGATTTCTGAGCGCTTTCCTGAGAGTTCTCTGTGGCCACAATTTTATCTTCTTGCTGGTTATTTTGGGTTGTATTGGCAGTTTGATTATTAGTTTTGCTTTCAGAGTTTGTTTTTAAGGTCGATGAAGTAGAAACTTCTGCTATTTCGGTTAACTTTTCTGGGTATTTTTCTAATGGAATATTGGGAATGTAAACTTGCCAGCCTAATTGAGAAAACTGCTGACTTAAAGGTGAAACTAACCGGTTATGGGTTGGGTTTTCACCTAAAGCGTGTAATAAAATAAGGTTTCCCCTTTGAACGGTCCCTTTTGCTCTAAGTTTTAATACCAGTATTTTTTTTTCATCAACTTCCAACCATAATGTTTCGTCCGCATGGTTATTCTCACTTAACTGCTCATTAGAGACTGCAAAAGGGATTTTCGGTTGTTTTTTTGATTCTTCTTGGGAATTTGTTTCGTTGATTTCCTCTGAGGCTAAATTTGCTTGTTGTTGGTTTGTTGGTTCTGCCGTTTGGACTAAAGGGGCATAGCTCAATATGAGTGATGCGGATAATAAAGGACAAATGGCGAAGGTAAATAGTTTTTGGTATTTATGCATAAAAAAATCGTTAGATGGCTAGCATTTAAAGACAAAATTCACAGTTAGTATGGCACATATCTGTTGGTTACATTTGATTTCTATGTTTTGTACAAAACCACAACTTTTATAAATTGATAAACGAGAGACTAATTTTTGAAAATTATCATCTTTTTTATCAATAACTGCGAGGCATTCAAAGTCGCCAGTAACGGGTTTTAAATATTTTATAGTGGCTTCTGCGGCAACCAGATCGGCTTGAAACTCATTTTGATCATACCAGCATTTTAATAATGTCCAGCCAGTAGCCATTGCCGCAGCATAAATACTTCCAGCAAAAGCCGTCTGGTGAACATTAATGTTAGGTTGAAGTTGTGTGCCAGTTATAATTTTATATTCGGATAAAGCTATTATTTCCCAGCCTAAAGCTTTCGATATTGGTATTTGTTGGTTCACCAATGTTTGATACTT
>JAUIHB010000218.1 GCA_030432465.1 Gammaproteobacteria bacterium | reverse complement strand
CACACTCACTACTTGAGTGTATTTACGCGGCTCAACTTCAATCTCGAACCCTTTAACTTCAAAGTCAGGGTTATGATTTTTCTGTGAACCATTTTCTTTCCAATCATCGCCAATATGAACTTTATAACTTGTGATCACTGGGGGTTGTGGGTTGAACACATTGAGTAAATCATTTTCACTGTGTATTAGAACTTTTTCTTTTGAGCTTCCTGAGAAAAAGCTGATTTTATAGCCTACAGGATAGTTACCATGAATATTAGGTATTCCTGATGCTGAAAAATCCTCAAAATTTAAACCTGAACCACCTGTCCACTCGAACAAGCAATACTTTACAGTATCATTTGCACCTTGCATGGCGAGATTGCTATCTGTTGTAACAGTGCAAAACTGGTTAGTCTCATTCACGTTAGCACTTAACTGCATTGGTTTGACGTGCGCAACTAGTTCATCAGTTTCACTTTGAATTGAATATGTAGGTTTTTTTGTTACTAACGTCCCGGTCAATGTAATTGATGCCGAATGAGCCAAGTTTGAACTTAGTAACAAACTACTGAGTAGGAGTTTGTATCTCATGAAATCACCTTTGGTTTTTGTGCACGCTGCCAACATTACCAATGAGGTATCAAGCCCAATTCAAATTTTTGAGCGAATTCACAATAAAAAATTCTCACTTTTAAATATGTACTGCGGTAGTGTTGGTTTATTTTTTTCGTTAAGCACGAAATACAGACCTGGATAGAATAAAGGGCGTATTTACAGTGGAGATCACCATGGATTATGTACCAGCCTATAATGATGACTATGCAAATTATTGCGAACAACAAGATACCCAATCATTACCGCAATTTGATCAAGCACCAATAAACCAAAAAACCGCACCCAGAGGCGATTATTATTCAATTAAAGTATTCTCTAAACGAAGCGCTATTGAAGTCAAAAAAGATCAAACAAAAAAGCACTTCAACACTATTCGAATTGAAGGTGCGCTAGGAGAAAACCGACAATATGATTGGCGAAATAAAATCACCATACAGCTAACCAAGAATGACATCCTCTCATTTATGGCTGTTTTCTTAATGATAAAGCCCAATGTTGAGCTTAAAAATTATGGTGAAAATAACGATAAGATGCTGACAGCAAAATATCAAAACGAAACAAAGAACTTCTTTATTAGCCTGTCTCAATCAGGTAAGAAGATGGTGGGTGTTCCTATAGGTATGGTTGATGCCATACAAATCGGACAATACTGCTTGGAGCAGTATTTGAATAACTTCGACAACATTCAATCTGATACGGTTGTGAATCATTTACAACGAGCAGTAAATATAGGTTGGTAATTTATTTTTGGTTTTAGTAACAAGACGCACTACCTCTCTAAAAAACAATATTTTATGTAGATATTTTCAAAAATAAGCGCGTTTTTTAAACCTTAGTAAATTGGCTTTAATATTCTTAACAAATAGGTTTATCAATGCCACTTTCAATCATCGCCCTAGCTGCAAAAGAAGGGAACGACATCACATACACTGGCAAAGCATCGCTTGCTGAGGTGTCTAATTTCTTCGATGTTTTACCAAATGAAGCTCCCATTGAGATTAAACAACAGCGTGACCTTACTACAAGCCGAACATCAAAAGTAAGAGAATACTTATTAGGTTGTGACGATCATATTTTTGGGGGTGTCATTGCGATAATGAAGACCTTCACATTTGATGAAATTAAGATTCCATCAAATTCGAGTAAAGTTAAAATTGGTCTACTCACAATTCCTGATGACTCGATGCGATTTTTTATTGATGGGCAAGGTAGATTATCTGGTATTAAAGATGCGCTACCATTCAAAGCTGAACTATCCGACAGCTTCCTAGATATCAAATTTGTGAAAGACCGAGGTATTGAAGGAAATAGACGAATTTTCGTTGACGTGAACAAAAATGCAAACAAGAGCTCTCAGGCGATCAATCTAGCGTTTGATACTCGCGAGAACAATTCAGTGTTTACGAAATATGTAATTGAGTCAGTGCCAGGGTTAGCCAAAAAAATTGACTACGAGAAAACATCTGCAAGCGGTTCATCTGAATACCTTTGGACCATTAACCAGTTTAATAGCTTTCTTACTTACTTCACTGGACTCAGCAAAAACGAATTAAATAAAAACATAACCAATACTGAAAAAATGGATAAGTTTCTATCTAATCTAAAAGAACTATTTGCTCACATCTTTAAGCATCCGATATTTGTGGATTTAGACTCAAAAAAAATAACGGCTAAACAGATCCGCGATGACCATGTATTTGGTACCGCAATTTTTCTAGAAACGCTAGGGGTAGTAGGTAACTCAGCTTTTGAAAAATTCATACTCGATAATAATTTTGATTGGTCATTGTTTAGTGGCTTTGCTGCAATTGATTCATCTAAGCAAGCAAAGTGCTGGCAAGGAAAGCTCGTCGATCAAGATGGAAAAATAGTAAAAAACAAGAACGCAAGAAATCGGGCAGCGTTACATATCATCGCTCAATTAGGGCTAACACCATCTCAATTATTGGTTGATTCTCTCTAAGGAAATACGATGCTAAACGCGCTAAAACTTGATGCTAAAGGGGTTTATTGCCCCGATTTTCAAATACTGTTTAGACGTTTCATACAAGAAAACAAGCACCGAAAACAGCTTATTTTTATTGAAAGTGACGAGAAAGCAGCTTTAAGAGATATTACTTATTATTGCAGCCATATGGAATACGAAATCATTGACTATCAGTATTCGGGGCAGATTTTACAAGTCATTATCAACTGTGGTTAATTATTGAAATAAGCGCATATTACAAAACAACCCATAATACTTCTTATCTAATTGGGAGGGGTTATGGGTTCAATCTTCAATCAAATTCAAATTGTAGAAACATTTGATATAAAAAATGAAAAGCATCAGTTTGATTTTCAGTTACGCAATAAATTTAATCATGCTGTAGAGGATATAAAAAAAATCCTCAATGCTGGCTATATTTGTGCAGCAGCTTGCTCATTTGGAAAGGACTCATCTTGCGTACTGCTTGCTTATATTGAAGCTTACAAACAATTTTTAGATGAAAACCCTCACATTAACTCCTCAGATATTCCGTTTATCGTTTTAAATATCGATACTGGAATTGAGAACGTCTACATATCAATGCATGTGGCCTACGAAACGGCTAGGCTCAAAAAGTATTGTGATGAAATGAACTGGACTAGTGAAGTATTAACTTCTTCACCACCGATGCATGAAAGTTGGGCTTCACTCTTCTTATCAGCTCACAAGTTACCAAGCGGCCCTGAACTTAATAATGATTGCTCAGACATTCTCAAAATAAAGCAGAACCAACGTTTGATTAGAAAGCTTATGGATAAGTATGGCCATGACAAATTCACCACACTTGTTGGATCAAGATTAAGTGAATCTACCAAAAGAGCTACTTCTATAAAATCGCACAACAATGATATTGGTGTTGAAGAAGCTTTAGTAGGTAACAAGAAATCACTTGTCTATATGCCAATTAAAGACTGGTCATACGAAGACGTCATGGGGTTATTAATGCGAGCTGGTAGCACACCTGTTGTTTCTGTAGCGCAAGGGTTTGAAATTCCATCTTATGCTAAAGAGCACAGAATTCTAAAATTAATATATGGTGAAGCCTCTGATACATCATGCCCAACAAGCGGCCACCAGCTAAAAGGAGCTAACCGCTCAACTGGTTGCGGAACAGGCAGTCGTTTCGGTTGTTTCTTATGTATTAAGAGTAAGGTTGATAAAAGTGCTACGAACCAAAATAAAAAGCTAAGATATAAACACCTACAAGGTAATGTACTTAAAATTAGAGACTACATTTACTTTGTATCGCGAGATCTCAAGCACCGCACTTTTCATTCACGCGCTATTGATCATGACACTGGTTATGTTGTTCTGCAGCCAAACGTGCTAAAAGCATCAACCATCGAATATATTGCTCTTCAATTAATGCAGGCAACTGAAGATGACCGGATTCGCGCTGAACGATTTAGGGCACTTGTTGCTGAATCTAAGTTAAACCCATCGTCATTGCTTCAAGATCCAGGTTATAACGAAATTATCAATGACTCTGCACTGAGTACAGATGATAGAAAGGCGTTATCAGAGTTCTATCTTGAATATGCACAGCGCCAGTGGGTGAATGTATTCGATATAAAACAAGCCCTTTACCTAGACGCAATTCACGCGAGAGATGGTGTCCGACTTCCTCCGTTTAGAATGCTGTACCTATGGCAACAAGTGACTGACGGTCATCGTTTACCATACCCGAATGTAAATGTTGATGATGCGAAAAGGGACTCAATTCCTGATGCTAAATTCTTATCAATAGAAAAAATGTCAGCCCCTGCTAACTTTCATTTACATCAGTATATCGAGGCTGATTTGCGTGCTAACTGTTTAACTCAATTACGCGACCAAAGTACGCAATACACTTTAAAGGCAAAGTTAGCGAAGAATAATGAGATTAAATTTTCATTATTTTACAAAGGCAGCAATTGCGTTATTGCTCACACTTTAGAGGAAGACCTAGCAAAGTATAAAGAAACTCTGATTAACAAAATAAATGATGAGCAAATTGATAGTGCTCAAATGACAGTGTTACTTAGATACAGAAATGTAGTTAATAGACCTCACATCTTTAATCCTAACCCAATCAAAGTGAAATCAATTTCTCAATTCACAATGCGAAGCAACACTAAGGTTAAAAGGTCTAAGGGAAAGGTTGCTGGGGTTTCCAAGGGTCGAACCTCTGTACAGTTTTACAAGTTTACAGAGCAAGATAGCTTAACAGCATCGCATATGAGAGAAGCGACTGAATGGTTGCCCAGTTGGTTGCCAACCGAAAACCTAATAGCAAACTACGTTAATGAAGAAATAAACCCTTTCATAAACTACAACTTCGATATCGAAGCACTGATGTACTGGATTGACTACGATGGTTATGAGAGAGCTATTTCGATTCATAATGAGGCGGTGGCTCAAGCAAAGAAAAGCAAGCGTACACGATATTATTATCAAGGCACGTATCCAATGCAGTATCTGCTTAACCATGGGGTATTACAGCTTAGCAAGTCTTCAGAAAAAACAACAAACAGGATCATAGCGAGAACTGAACTGTTTAACCAATTAGGTCTGTTTAATGTGAAAGATTCACAGCAGTTAACAAAGTATGGCGTAAGTGCAGCAGATTACCGAAATGATAAAGCAAAAAAACTTCTAACTGTTCGGGAAAAGCGCAATGCTTCTCGCCAAAAAACACAATCATTAATTAGGCTGGCCAATACCGATACTGCTTCAATTATGCTTGAGGAGCTAAGAAAGCAACTTAAGTTCTATGCCGATAATTTTCAATCTATTTATAAAGAGCATATTCACTATCAAGCTATGGTTGAAAACAATATACCGGGCTTTGATGGCGTAATCCCCCAAGTTAGAGTGAAAGTAACACAAGCATGGTTAGATGAATTTAAATCTAAATTTAGTGGCATAGACACTGTAGTTGGGCAGCTTCTTGGTCAGTTTTATAAGACATTATGCATTGACGATTGGGAATTAAGACAAAAAGTAAGTAAGTTAATTGGCGTGTTTATTATCGATATAAACAAGCGAGCATCAGCTATCTGTGCTCAGGCTAGCAATGACTGGCAAGCAGGTGAAATTACTTTTTATTGGTTTTACAAATTGCCAAATCTAATTAAGCAACAGGTCGTTCCATTACCCCAAATTAACGTGTTTAAATTGGATAATATCGAGAACTCGGTTATCACAGCTAAAACTAGAAAAACATTAATGATGACTTTTATTAACAGTTAAATTTAAGAGGTTAAAAGGTTAAACTTTTTGCATCTTGCTTTTTAACTGTAGTAGCTCATATCTGATCATACAGTTTCGATGAATAGGTTTAGAATTCATCTGACAGACAGCTATGAGCGAATAACTGTCATTGATAAAACCCTCATCAACATGCAAAATGCAAGTCTACTCCTAATGTATTTCCCATTTTGGAAAAGCTTAAATAAGTTGATAATTTAATAGTCGTAGCAGTGAACTACTCGAGTATATAACTAAAAAATGAGTTAAAGGACTAATGAAGATATATTGTGCAGCTAATGAAAATCAATCGATTAAAGTTTGGTTTTCACATAGAAAATTAAGTATTAATTTATCTGATGGGACAACTGGATACATATCTAAAGAGAGTTATTTTTTTCAAAACTATTCAAACGAAATGGAGTTTATTGATGTAAACAAATCAAATATCGGGCAAATTGAATATTTGAAATCAAACATAAACGACAAGTTTATTTTTGGTGATAAAGAAGAAATTGTAGAATCATTAGGTTTGAATCCTTCCTGTATTTTCTTTGATAATTGTGGGAATATTTACGGTTTTAAAAAAGGAAAAAAGATTCGAGAAAGTGTCAGTTTCTCATATTTTAATGATCATTTTTACACTGTCCAACCCCCTATGGTTCCTTACATTGAAAATCAAGGGTTTTTATATGGAATCGCTCGGAGGAAAAGTTTAGCTAAGTTTGAGCAAAACCTCACAAAAATATGGGTATTTGAGGTTCCTTATGAGGTGGATTTATATAGCCCTACAACCATGCCAATTATTCATAATAATAAGGTACTTTGTTTTCTAGGACCAACAGGAGCACATGGGACTTATAATGAAGGCGGCCTCCTTGTCGGGTTAGACGACAATACTGGCGAATTGATTTGGC
>JAUIHB010000217.1 GCA_030432465.1 Gammaproteobacteria bacterium | reverse complement strand
GCTCGCATAATTTGATCTTGCTCAACAAACGCAATACGTTCATCTTGCAATAAATTTTGTAATGAATTTGCATCCATTTTAGTCACAAAACCTGACAATGCAGAGTGATAGCTATTGATCAACTTGCCATTATTTGAACTGACTAAATCATTTGCAGCACTCATAACCGCTTGCTGACGATATTCAGCAACATTAGTTGAAACAAGTGACGCTGAGTTTTGTCCAGATAACGCACTCACCTGTTGACTAATATATTGCTCTTTTAAAACAACAATGTATTGTCCAGGAATTGCATTAGCAGCAGAAACTGCATGAAGCTGAAGATTGTGCTTGAGGCGCATCTAAAGACTTAATTAAAGAACTGTTTGCTAGAACCGAGGTTGAACTAGATATTGCTAATATTGCCGCTGATATCGCAAGTGCTGGTTTCGAATGACGAAACAATCCTTGCTTAGCATTGTTATTATGTTTCATTTATTTCTCCAAGAAGAGTTATTATTTTCATTATGCATGATACTACTTGTCAACCCACAGATTACTCTAAAAAGTTTTTGTCCTTAAAATACTCCCTGTGTAATTTTTTTATTGCTTCTTTACTTGTGGTGTCAATTAACAAACTCACACTAATTGGCGTACCCTTTTTAAATACTAATACCAGACAAGAAAATAATAGATATCCTAATCAACCAACAATTTTCTTTAATGGTTTTTTTACAAATCATCTCAGATACGCATGAGACAAACTACATGCAGACCTGAAAAAATGCAATTGATAATTGGCTGTAAATGACGTTTTGCGGATTTATTCACAGCTTGATTGTGAAATATTTACAGTTCAAGAACTAATCACAAAAAATAATAGTAAAAAATCTGATTTTATTTCATCTTTGAGATAGTTAGATTTACTTTCAAAACAAAAAAAGCAAGTACTCACAAACCTGAAAAACTCTAGGTTGTATAGTCAACTGAGTATTTTTTCTATAGGTTAGCACTTTTAAAAACTATATACGTACATAGTTTTAGCACGAAAATCACTCCTTGAAAAAGCCACTTTTTCAATCATTTATTAATGATTAAAGAATAGAAAAAGACAGACTGAATTCTCAATTTAACACGTATTTGAATAAGTTGGTTGTGAGGCAAGACAAGAGAAAATTACTTTAACTAAATAACCATAAATTTGTTTTGTAAAGAAGTAAATTTGTTTTGTAAAGTAGAAAGTTTGTCACAGAAAATAAAGAGACTAATGGATTAAATTGCTTGCTATTCACAGCGATAAAAGTCTAATGCCAGATAGCACAAAGCCCTTCCAACAAAGTTGAAAGGGCTTTACATAAAATATTAGCAGCTAATTATAGGGCTACGATATTCTCTGCTTGAGGACCTTTTTGGCCTTGAGTTACTGTGAACTCAACTTTTTGACCTTCAGTCAAAGTTTTGAAGCCAGAACCTGTGATAGCGCTGAAATGAGCAAAAACGTCAGGTCCAGATTCTTGTGAAATAAACCCAAAACCTTTAGATTCGTTAAACCATTTAACAGTACCAGTGATAGTAGACATAGTCGTATCCTATTTAAAAATAAAAATTGTTGATTTACAAAATAAGCTTGTTTTAAAACAAGACTTAAAACTTGCATTTAGTTTGCTAGAAGTGTTGCAATTAATAACAAAAAACAGGACGAGCTACTTAGATAAAACTAAAGGTAAAACATCGAAATGGTATGTATCAAAATTGGACGTACTTTCAAGCTGCATTAATTATACACCGCTTTTTTTTGAATACAAAACAATTTTAAAACTAAATACACATGAAAAAGCCTATTAAATACAAGCATTTGAGATAAAAAAGAGGATTTATGGCAAAGTATCTCAATTTGAAATCGTGATGGGCGACTATTTTCCTCTTAATCATTCAAAAAATTAAAATTTTTCACAAGCATCTAGGTCCAACTTAAAACTAAAAGCCTGCAATTTCAGTGTATTCTCAAAGCAAATTTTGACTTAAGGTTGCTATCTACTAGACTTATGTTTATCAAATAGACAATCAGATATAATCCCTTGGAACCAGCCGAAGCAGAAAAAATAGACCTTGCGATTGCTGACGTTTACGTCGACCATTTAGCTGAACTAAGCCAGTTTATTGAAGTGATAGCTACTGAAGACATTTATAATGAATTTGGTGTATTACTGATCCCTAAGGGTGAGCGAATAAAAAAATCAGTCTCTGAAAGACTTTCTGGACACAAGATGCAAAAACCTGTAGATGATGTCATGTCTCTTGGTAACATTTTAAATTGCAACCAACTTTATGCTGATATATTAGATTCTATCAACCAATTATCCGATCTTCAGAAAATTCATACTCATAGCAACTTTGATAATAAGCTTAAACACTTATGTACTGTCAAAAGCATTCCGCGACAACTGTTACAGAAGCTGACAGTACTAAAAGAGCGCTTACCCGATGTTTATCGACGTTCTTTATTTTCAGCATGGTTTGGTTCGATGTTGGCAAACAAAATGTCACTCGAACTCAATCAAATTTATAACACATTTTTGGTTGGAATTTTTCACGATTTAGGCATGCTGCACATACCTGCTAGCCTATCGAGCCAAATCTCAGATTTCAGTGAGCGAGACTGGCAACTAATCGAAGCCCATGTCATGATCAGCCAACAAGTCGTGGACAACGCACATTTGTACCCTGACGAAGTCAAAAGAGGAATACTAGAACACCATGAACGATGTGATGGTACAGGTTATCCACGAGAACTCAGCTATGATAAGCTTTCAATCATTGGCCAAATTATTGCTCTTTCAAATACTATTTATAATATCCGCATAAGGGAATTTAAGCAGCTAGGAAAAAATATGCTGGATTTTAAGCCTTACTTACAAGTCAATACTCAAACTTATTTTTTTGAAACTTATAAGGCTGCTTATGCAATTATCACCCAGTCTGAACTACCTTCCAGTAACTTGATCGATCAACTCAATTTTACAAATACTATCTCCAGTCTGTTAATTCGTAATCGAGAAATTCAACAGCTCATTATTTTATTGGTAGAACAGCTTAAATTATTAAAAACCATTAAAACCAACACACCAAACAGCATAAAAAAAATAGGTAACTCGGTTATTAGCAGCTTACATAACATCATGAGAACCATTGAACGCTCAGGTATTATTGGTGAAGGTGTTGAACAGTGGTTTGAGTCAATCACCGATGACGATTATGAAAGTGCGCATCATGACTTACAAGAAATAGAATCAATGCAACAAGAGCTATTATGGTTAACTAAAAAAGCAGCTCGCCTTATGCCAAACATGATGAAAGAAGAGCTTGTAAACAATACTACGGAAAACTCTGAAGCCCAGAAACTAGCTGACGAAATAGCGCTGCAACTAGAGTGTTGTTGGAATACTTATAAGTAAGTATTTACCAATAAGTATTCGGTTTATCATTTTATTTTGAAGTTTATTCCTTAGCTTCACTGACACCGGTTTCAGCCTCTGCTTTAGCAATATTATCTTGAGAAGCAGGTTCTTTATCCGAACCTTGCGCTAATTTCATTTTTTCATCCACAATCGCATCAAGCTTCCGTCCCCCTTTTGCATCAAAGTCCAACGTTCTAATTGGAAATGGGATTAATATATCAGCTTCTTCTAGTGCTTTTTTAACCAAAACAACAGCTTCATGACGAGCCTGCATAAAACCAATTTCTCCAGGATAAGCAATCCAAAACCAGACTAATAAATTAACACTGCTATCGCCAAAACCTTTCGCATATACAGCCGTTTCATCAGAGTTAATAACAAACTGGCTATTATTAATTGCCTCAACAATTACCTCTGAAGCTTTTTCAGGATCATCAGCATAAGAAATGCCAACCGGTATTTCAATACGTCGCTTTTGATAAACCGTATAATTAGTTAAAACGTTTCTAAATAAAATTTTGTTAGGCACAACTTCCTGTTGCCCAAAAAAAGTTTCAATCAAAGTATTTCGTAAATTAATCGCCTTTACTTCACCAAAAACACCATCAGCTTTAATTATGTCACCAATTTGAAAAGGTTTTCTTATTCCCATGGCAATGCCAGCAATAAGATTCTCAGTCATATCTTGAAATGCAAAACCTAAAGCAAGACCAATGATACCAGCACCAGCTAACAACGATGTTACAGTTCCTTTTAACCCAACAAAGTCTAAGGCAATAAAAATACCAATACATAAAATAAATACTTTAAAAATAGCTGCTAATAAATCAGCTATTTGACGAGACTCTAAAGTTCTCAACATTAATTTACGAAAAGCAGAACTTAAAAATTTTGCCAGAAATGCAAAAAGAATCGTTATTACAATCGCTACAACCATATTCGGCAAGTGCTTTATTGCAGTTTCAAGCCAAACATTCAACTTTTCGGTGATTAACCTCCAAAACTCATCGACTTTGATAAAATCCAAAATATATTCCTTTTATAAAATACCATTAAAATGGCGATAAAAAATTGTTGCCTAATCAACTTGTCATTTTTTATTTTATTAACGACATCGACTCTTTCCTCACATGAACAGATATAGCTTGCTCATACAAAAATCTTTAAACATGCAAGTTATGCACCAATAAATATACAATGGCTTTGTGCAGTAATAGCGTATGAATAACAAGAAACTTGGTATTTTTGAAAGGAAATACAAAAATGAATGCGAAAATTTTACAAATCTCAAAGAACTTATTACTAATCCAGTTAAATTGATAATCTTTCTGTTGAGATATAAAAAAGAGCAGATAAAAATCTGCTCTTTTCATATTTAATCATAAATGGAATAAATTTTATCTTATCACTTTTATAGCATTACTCACGAGTCTGACCTTCACCGATTACCACAAATTTTTCTGTCGTAAGTGATTCCACCCCCATGGGACCATAAGCATGTAATTTACTTGTTGATATACCTATTTCTGCGCCAAGTCCTAACTCACCACCGTCAGAAAAACGCGAAGAGGCATTTGCCATGACAACCGCAGAATTAATATTTTTAATAAAGGCCTGCGCACGTTGCTTATCTTCACTTACAATAACTTCGGTGTGTCCTGAACTGAATTGTTGAATATGAGCTATCGCTTGATCAAAGCTATCAACTTGCCTTACAGCAATTTCTAAAGCGAGATACTCTTTATCATAATCCTCATCAGTCGCGGCTTCTGCATTTGAAAAATATCCAATGCTTTTTTTACATGCATGCACTTTTACATCGTTATCTTCAAGTGCGCGTGCAGCCATGGGTAAAAAAGTTTCCGCAATATCTTTATGAACAATAAAAGTCTCTAAGGAATTGCAAACACCTGGCCGTTGCACTTTGCCATTCAGTAATATTTTCAATGCTTTCTCTACATCTGCATGCTTATCTACATATAAATGACAAACACCTTTAAAATGCTGAATAACTGGAATTTGGCTATTTTTAGTCACAAATTTAATTAATCCTTCACCACCACGAGGTATTACCAAATCAATATAGTCAGTTAAAGTCAGCATTTCATTCATATGCTTTCTATCGGGATCTGGCACTACGCTAATCGCGCCTTGATTAATATGATTTCTTTCCAACGCTTGATGTAGCGCAGCAGCTATCGCCAAATTGGAATGTAAGGCTTCCTTTCCACCTCTCAAAATAACAGCATTTCCCGCTTTTAAGCAAAGCGCGGCAGCATCAGCAGTGACATTTGGTCGAGCTTCATAAACCATTGCGATAACCCCCAAAGGAATTGACATTTTAGCTACATCAAGTCCATTATCCAAAACACGGCGCTTTCTTATTTCGCCGACAGGATCGGGAAAGCTTGCAATCTGTTCAATTGCACTTGCCATTGCTTCAACTCTTTCAGGATTTAGCATTAATCGATCGATCATAGCGTCGCTTAATTGATTTTCTTTCGCCGCATTTAAATCTTTTTTATTCTCTTCTACAATTTTTTTGGTGCTATCTCTTAATGCTTGCGCCATATCTTTTAGCGCTTGGTTTTTTTGTGCTTCATTTAATATTGCAGTTTGAACTGAAGCTTGTTTGGCTTGCTTTGCAAATTCTAGCATCGAAAACATAAGTTTATTAGGACCTCTATTTATAGTAGTACTAAGTTATCACGGTGAATGATAATATCACCGTCAATAGGATTCAAACTATCAGCCGAATCTTTCTCTTGCTGCGCTTTAATTTTATTTAAATCTTCATAACTAAACTCAACGATCCCGCGCGCAATAGGTCGTTGAGTATGCGGGCAAAATACATCAACTGCCTCACCCTTTTCAAACTCACCAACAATATTTTTAATACTGAAACTGCCTAAAGACGAGCCACTTTGCATTAAAGCATTAACCGCACTTAAACCGATTTCAATTCGGCCACGAGGCGTATGCGTCTTTTTAATCCAGTGTTTTTTAGCTGGCAAAGTGTCTTTATGTGCTTTAAACCAAGTACCTGTTGGCTGGTCAATCGCTAACTTCTCAAACTCTTTTCCTTTAAATCCATTAATGATCAAAGTATAAATACCGTTACTCGTGGCAATTTCTGCAGCATCTAATTTTGTTAACATACCACCAGTACCAATTTTATTTGCGGTTCCACCTGCCATGTTATAAATTTCCGGGGTGATTTTTTCCACCACTTTAATCAGTTCAGCATCTTCATTCGCTCGTGGATCACTGGTATATAATCCATCGATATCAGAACATATCATTAGTAACTCAGCATCACTAACAACAGCTACCATCGCAGCTAAACTATCATTATTAC
>JAUIHB010000216.1 GCA_030432465.1 Gammaproteobacteria bacterium | reverse complement strand
GCAGAAACTGAGTAAGACTCTTCAATTTGACCTTCTTCATCTTGCATGACATAGGTATGAGAGCCATGTAGTATACCAAGCTTGCCTTTGGCTAGCGTTGCGCCATGCTGCTTAGTATCCAGACCTTTTCCCGCGGGTTCTACTCCAATTAATTTGATGCTTTCTTTATCAATTAGATCGGCAAATAAACCAATTGCATTGGAGCCACCACCAACACAGGCAATAGCATAATCTGGCAAACGTCCTTCAGCTTCAATAATTTGCGAGTGGACTTCTTCACCAATCATTTTTTGAAATTCTCTGACCATTGTTGGAAAGGGGTGAGGGCCTGCTGCCGTACCTAATAAATAATGCGCATCTTGATAAGTTGCAGACCAGTCTCTTAAAGCTTCGTTGACGGCATCTTTGAGCGTGCCACTACCGGCTGTAACAGGAATAACTTTGGCACCCATTAACTCCATTCTAAATACATTTGGTTGCTGTCGTTGAACATCAACTTCACCCATATAAACTCTACATTTTAAACCAAGTAAAGCGCATGCTATGGCCGTTGCAACTCCGTGTTGTCCTGCGCCAGTTTCTGCAATAATTTCGGTTTTTCCCATACGTTTTGCTAATAATGCCTGACCGAGTACTTGATTCGTTTTGTGGGCGCCACCATGTAATAAATCTTCGCGTTTTAAATAAATTTTCACTTGCTTATTTGGCGAAAGATTTCGAGTTAATGTGAGTGGAGTGGGGCGACCTGCATAGTTCTTCAGTAAGTCGCTGAAATCTTTTTGAAAAGTCTCATCTTTGCTGGCATCCACAAATGCAGCTTCTAGTTGCGTGAGCGCCGGTACCAATAACTCTGGTACATACATGCCACCAAAGTCGCCAAAGTATCGATTAAGTATTGTCATTAGAAGTTCCCAATATTTAAATTTTTAATTAATAGATTAAGTTTGATATTAAACTCTGAGTTGCCGAAATAGCTCTGCTATTTTTTCATGAGATTTTTTTCCTGGTGATGACTCAACACCTGAACTGAGATCTATCGCATAGCAATTCTGTGATTGTGCAAGTAATGCATTGTCTGGCGTTATGCCGCCAGCAAGTATGACTTTTTTGCAGTCAAAGTTTTTTAAGACAGACCAGTCAAAAGACTTTCCTGTACCACCTTTCTTGTCTGGTGAAAAAGTATCGAGTAAATACTTTTCGATATTATTATTTGAACTTAAAGAAAGATTTGATGTTACTGGCTTAGCTTTCCATATTTGAATCTGTTGTAAGCCTTTATTGTTAAGGTTTTGTCGAAGTTCTTCGATATATTCATCTGATTCATCACCGTGTAACTGTACAGCATAAAGTTGTAAATTTTCTGCAATGGATATTACTTCATCTTGTAATGCATCAACAAAGACTCCTACATAATTTAAGGGGGCTGAATTAACTATTACTTTTGCCTCTTGTAGAGTAACAGCTCGAGGTGATTGGGGATAAAACATTAGACCGGCAAAATTACCACCGAATTTATCGACATTTAATGCGTCTTCAGGAGTTGTTAGTCCGCAAACTTTAACATGACCAAATAAAAGGGATTTGCAATGAAAACGGATATCCGGTTGAGCCATAATACTCGAACCAATCAAAAAACCATTAACTAAAGGGGCTAAACGTTTAATGTCATCATGTGTGTTAATGCCTGATTCTGAAATAACAATAGTATCTTCAGAGAGTTTTGATGAGAGTCTTTCTGTTACCGCTAAGTCGGTACTGAGATCGATCAAATTTCTATTATTGATACCAACAATTTTAGCTTTAAGCTTAATCGCTCGGGCTAATTCAGCCTCACTGTGAACTTCCGTTAATACATCTAAGTTAAGTTCTTTAGCCGTGGCTGCTAATTGAGTATATTCTTCATCATTCAGTACTGAAAGCATGAGTAAAATAGCATCCGCGCCGTACAGGCGAGCCTCATAAACTTGATAAGTATCTACAAAAAAATCTTTACACAATACGGGTAGCTCAACCAGTTGGCTCACTTTTTTGACATAATCTAGTTTACCTTGGAAGTATTTTTCATCAGCTAAAACAGATATTGCGCTAGCGTAGTCTTTGTATTGATTAACTATTTCTTCCAAGTTAAAGTCTGCGCGAATTAACCCTTTCGAAGGTGATGCTTTTTTACACTCCAGAATAAAGTCAGAATGTTGATTACTTAACGCTTGCTGTAAACTTCTAGAGGATGGTGTTATCTCATTTTTGAAGTTGGCTAAAGGTTTCGCTAATTTTCTTTGTGCTAGTTCTTGCTTTTTGTTGGCAACAATTTCAGCTAATACATTGACACTCATATTACTCTCCACTGTTACTTACTTCGACAAGAGATAGCAATTTTTCATGAGCTAAGCCTTGATGAATAATAGATCTGGCATTATCAACGCCTTCTTTTAATGAAGAGGCTTGTCCACTTAAATAAAATAGTGCTCCTGCGTTGGCTGCAACAGTATCCATAATTTTATCACCAGCTTTTCCCTGCAAAACTTCGACAAATTTTTCTGCATTTTCAACGGGCGTTCCACCAAATAGAGCATTTAAGGGAACTTCGCCTAAACCAAAATCCTGTGGTGTTAAATCATATTCGGTTATTTCACCATTTTTTAAATGAGCTACATGTGTTGTACCTGCCAGAGTAATTTCGTCACATCCTTTGCTATGTACAATCATTGCTGATTGACAACCAGATAGTCTAAGCGACTCTGCAGCGGCATAACAGTATTCGGGTGCATAAACCCCCATTAATTGAAACTCTGGATTAGCTGGATTGATGAGTGGGCCAAGCAAATTAAAAATGGTTCGCGTTTTTAGCGCATTGCGTACTGGCATAACGTGTTTAACACCACTGTGATAAAGTGGTGCGAAAAGAAATGTTGCACCAACTTCATCTAAACACTTTCTGGCAACATTGGGAGTCATATCTATTTTGACATTTAAATGCTCTAATACATCGGCTGAGCCACATTTACTGGAAATAGAACGGTTTCCGTGCTTGACCATTTTTAAA
Source organism: Gammaproteobacteria bacterium (assembly GCA_030432465.1). Classification (GTDB taxonomy): domain Bacteria; phylum Pseudomonadota; class Gammaproteobacteria; order Enterobacterales; family Kangiellaceae; genus Aliikangiella. Next base: position 3,756 of record JAUIHB010000216.1, on the reverse strand, counting down.
CCTTTTACCGATGCAATTAATGAAACTAAAGTAGAAATATTTAGGGTATGTTTGCCGCTACCACCAGTCCCACAACTATCTGCTGTTACATAATTCGGTTTGTCAAAAAAGTTAGCGTGGCTTCTTAAAGCTTGTGCAGCACCGGCAACTTCTGCTGGTGATTCGCCTTTCATTTTTAGTGCGATAAGTATTGCGCTAATATTAATAGGATCTTGTTGTCCTGTAACAAATTCACTAAATACACTAAAAGCTTCCTGTTGAGTTAAATTTTGTTTTTCAAAAATTTTCTGTTGAATTGCTTGCATAACATTTTCCATAGATTCAAATTTTTATTTTAAACATTGATGTTTGAAATTTTATTTAATAAAGCTTAATTATTTGTTTTTGTTAGCCACTTCAGTGAAGCGCGAAGCAACTCACTACCATGGGTAGTTAAGATTGATTCGGGATGAAACTGAAAGCCTAAAATAGGTAATGTACGGTGAGCAACTGCCATTACTTCATCTTGAGTTTTTGCTATAACAGATAACTCATCTGGAACCTCATGAGCGGTCAGTGAGTGGTAACGCGCTGCTCGCATTGGTGTTGGCAAAAGGGCACTTATTTCAGAGAATCTTTCTTCGCTGCTAAAAGTAATATCATCAGCTTTACCGTGCACGATAGCTTTTGCTTGTCCAATTTTTCCGCCAAATTCCTGTACAATTGATTGGTGTCCCAGGCAGATACCAAGAATTGGAAATTGAGAAGCATATTTTTTTATTATTTTTAGTGAGTTACCGGCAGTGTCAGGATTTCCTGGCCCAGGAGATATCACGATAACTGTGTTCGGCTGACTGATTCGTTCTGCGGTAAAAATAACTTCAAGAGGTGTGTCATTTCTAAATACAACGACTTCTGCATCCAGCATGCGAAATTGATTCACCAAATTGTAAGTGAAAGAGTCATAGTTATCGATCATAATTATCTGCATTTTATGATTCATGGGAAAGCTCCTCATCACGTCTATTTTGGTCACTAACTATTTGATTTGCTTTTAATACTGCATTAATGACTGCTTTAGCCTTATTTTCAGTCTCTTGTGCTTCCATTTCGGGAACTGAGTCATAAACAATTCCTGCACCAGCTTGCACGTAAGCCTGATTGTTTTTAACAAAAGCAGAACGGATAACGATGCAAGTATCCATATCCCCATTCCCATTCAGGTAACCTACCGCACCGCCATAACTACCACGTCTTTTTTTCTCGACTTCTCTAATCAGTTGAGAGGCTTTTATTTTTGGTGCACCAGTCAATGTTCCCATGTTCATACAAGCTTGATAAGCGTGCAAAGCGTCTAAATCATGTCTGAGGTTCCCTTCAACACATGAAACTAAATGCATAACCTGTGAATAACGATCAACTGACAGTAATCTTGGAACATGAGTCGTTCCTGGCAACGCAATACGAGCAATATCGTTACGTGCTAAATCTACCAGCATCATGTGCTCTGAGACTTCTTTTTCATCTAACTTGAGTTCTGCTTCGATACGAGCATCTAAATCTAAGTCGATTTCTCCATTAGGCTTTTTACCACGAGGACGTGTGCCAGCAATAGGGTAAAGTAATACTTTATTGGTATTAGCCGTATATTTGAGGGCGCTTTCTGGCGAAGCGCCAAACAGGACAAAGTTTTCATCTTGCATGTAAAACATGTAAGGACTAGGGTTGGATTGCTTTAATTGACGGTAACTTTCCAAAGGAGAGTGACAGCTAAGAGAAAATGTGCGAGAAGGCACAACCTGAAATACATCACCCTGAATTATATTCTGCTTTAATTGAGCTACAGTAGTTTCAAAGGTTTTATCTTCAATATCGACATTAACTGCTTGATTTTGAGATAAATCTTTTGTTGGAGGAGCTGAGATTAATGTGGAGTGGGTAATACTTTGTAAGGTTTTCTCAATTTGTTCAAAGCGACGAGCTAACTCAAAGTAAGTTTGTTTTTGATTTTCGCCCGAAAAGTGATTGCATAAAAGACGCTGATTATTACGCTGATGATCTGTAACTAAAAGGCTTTCTGCAAGATAAAAGACATAGTCGGGACAGGTATTTTCTCCCATCGGTACGTCAGGAAGTTGCTCAAAAGTGGCGATGAAGTCAAAAGAAAACAAGCCGCATATGAAAATTGAAAAATCCGATTGTGACTCTTTTTTAAAGCATTGCTGAATAATCCGCAATGCTTCAATTGGTGAGCTTTGTTTAAGTCGTGCATCTTCATCGACAACGGTTGTCTGGCTCTCAAAAGTAACTAGCGTGGTTTTTTGTTCCGGAGAAAAGTGAGCGTTTAAACCTAATGTTGTTAATTGTGAAGAAATTTCAATAAGTGCATTTAAACCATTATGGGTGAGAGCCTGAAGCCTGACTTCTTCTTGGTTAGACTCAATGCGAATGGCCGCATCGATCATGAGTATGCTTTTAACATTCTCACGTGAAGAAATCTCACTCGACTCTAATAACATAGTGTTTGTTTTACCTAAAGACTGTGTTAAACCATGGTATAAATCTATGGGCTGCAATGTAGTGTCAATTGATTTACTGATGGTTTTTACTTGTGCCTTTGGTGTGATAGCTGAATAATCTGTTGTTGTCATTTATTTAAAACCTTTCCTGCCGCTTCTACAAAAGGGATGAGTTCACGCATCATTTTTTCGAAATGCGGCTCATCTAATGATTGTTGACCGTCTGATAGTGCAATTTTTGGATTATAATGTGCTTCAACAATAACACCATCTGCGCCACATGCTACTGCTGCTTTTGCCATTGGTGAGACTAATTCTCGAATTCCTGTGCCGTGTGAAGGATCAACAAAAACAGGCAAGTGACTTTTAGTTTTTATATAGGCGACAGCATTCAGGTCGAGAGTATTTCTTGTGGCTTTTTCAAAAGTACGGATACCACGCTCACAAAGAACGACGTTTTTATTTCCTTCGTTATAAATATATTCTGCGGCAAGTAGCAACTCTTCAATCGTTGCTGACATGCCTCGTTTTAACAAGACCGGCTTTTGACTTTGGCCTACGGCCTTGAGAAGTTTGAAATTTTGCATATTACGTGCGCCAATTTGAAATGCATCAATATAATCTTCCATCATATCCACATGATTGGCATCGATGATCTCAGTAACACATGGTAAGTCGTACTCCTGAGAAGCTTCTTTCAGTAGTTTTAGACCTTCTTCTTCCAAGCCTTGAAAGCTATATGGTGAAGTTCTTGGTTTAAAAGCGCCACCGCGTAATCCCACAGCACCATGTTTTTTGACAATAGCTGCGGACTGATGTATTTGCTCTTTATTTTCAACAGCACAAGGGCCGGCTATTACCGTAAAAGTGCCGCCGCCAATAGTATAATTGCCAAATTTAACTTCACTATCATGAGACTGCATTTCTCGGCTGACTTGTTTGTAATTACTCAGAATAGGTTTTACATTTTCAACCATAGGGTGAGCTGCAATATTTAACTGGTTGAGTACTCGCTCATCGCCCAGCGCACCTAATACAATGCGTTCTGTTCCAGGCATGTAAAGCGGTTTAAGTTGAAGGTTTTCAATTTGTGCCAGAATTTCTTTTGCGTCAACTTCAGTTGCTTCTGGTTTTAGTACAATAATCATGGGTATTTCCTTAAAGTTAAATTTTGAGTCATTGTTTTATATTTTTCTGTTTAATCGTTGTTCTATTAAAATAAAGGCCAAAAAAAACCCGCTTTAAGCGGGCTTTTCGA
>JAUIHB010000215.1 GCA_030432465.1 Gammaproteobacteria bacterium | reverse complement strand
TCTGGAAAATCCTAATGCCGCTAACTCTCTTATTTGGACGGCATTAGGCATTGGCCGTTTTTTTTAAAAACTATATTTTTCTAATATTTTGTCATAAACCCCACTCGCCTTTAGTCTTTTCAAGGCCTGATTAAAGGCTTCAACGGTTTCTTGTTGAACACTTTTTTTGCTAAACATTAAAGCGACATCTCCAGAGTGGATAACGATCGGTAATTTCATAATTTCGTCCTGTAACCCCTTACGTTTAATGGTATAACCTGCTACAAAAGGGTCTTCTAAAAAGCCGTCAATATGATTCTGCACCAAATTATAATAATTGACCTCTGAAGTTGGCACACTCACGAATTTGGCTTTTAGTGTAGGTAAGTCCTGTAGTGAGCTGACCTCTTTTCCATAAATATAATCTTCGGTTACACCCAGTTTAAAGTCACCTTCTAAGATTTCTTTAAGGGATTTATTAGCAAACTTTTTTTCTTCACCAGAACGAACATATAAAACAAATGACTCATGTCGGTAGTCATCTGAAAAGTGGGCAAATGTTTCTCGGGCTTCTGTTTTTGAAGCCCCACCGAGCATATCTATTGTGCCACTGCGGATCCCATTGAGCAGTTTCATCCAGCTTTTTTGTTCAAAAGTTAATTCACAGTCAGCTTCTTTGGCTATTGCTGATACTAATTCAATTTCTAGCCCAGAGACTGTATCGTCAACGGTCAAGTATTGGTATGGCTCCCACGGATCCCATCCCATAGTGAGCTTACAGTTACTCTTTTTTTTGACGGGTGTTTTTTCGGCTTGTGTGCTAGTGGCTATTTTTTTCTGAGGTTCTTCTTTTGCTGACTGATTAGAGTCGCTACAACTTGCAATGAGGAATAGAAAACAACCGAGTAAACTAAAAATTACTGTTTTATTCATTGGGTTCCCCTTGGACTTGTTTTATTAACGTGTCTTAAGTAAGTGTAGTTCAGCTTGAGTCAATTCTCAGTGATTTTAGGGGAAAAATAAAAAGCTTATTTTTTGAACATTCAATATAAAATATTGAATCAAAGATGCTGTTTTGCGAGCAATAAAAAAGGCGCTGAAAAAGCGCCTTTATAATAGCCTTGAACACGTTAGTGTTCAAATATTAACTCATGCAAGCTTTTAGCTTATTCATGGCATTTTTCTCTAACTGACGAATACGCTCAGCAGAAACTTCATATTTGCTTGCTAACTCTTGTAAAGTTGCTTTGTTGTCACTTAACCATCTTGCTTGAAGAATTTCCTGACTTCTTTCGTCTAGGGTTTTCATCGCATTAAATAATCTTTGCTGATGGTGGTTTTCCCAGTCCTGACTTTCTAAAGTTTGAGCGGGATCACTTTCTGGCGCCTCTAAATAAGCAGCTGGCGCAAATGTGCTTTCTTCATCGGCATCATTAGGCAAATCAAATGCTGTGTCACGTGAATTTAAGCGACTTTCCATACGCCTTACTTCAACTTCAGATACACCAAGATCATCGGCTACCGCTTTAACTTCATCGTTATTGAGCCAATTCAATGTTTTCTTTGCACTTCTCAAATTAAAGAAGAGTTTACGCTGTGCTTTGGTTGTCGCAACTTTGACGATGCGCCAGTTTTTAAGTACAAATTCATGAATTTCAGCTTTTATCCAGTGTACGGCAAATGAAATCAAGCGAACTCCAACTTCAGGATCAAAACGCTTAACAGCTTTCATTAAACCAACATTACCTTCTTGAATGAGATCAGCTTGGGGTAAACCGTAACCGCTATAGCTACGTGCAATATGCACCACAAAGCGCAGGTGAGATAAAATTAATTCTCTAACTGCATTCAAGTCACCCTCGTTTTTATAACGAGTAGCCAATTGATATTCATTTTCAGGTGACAATACTGGCACCGAATGTATGGCGGTTACATAAGAATCTATATTCCCTTGTGGGACTGACATTGCAATTGTCGCTAATTCTCTGCTCATTTTACTATTCCCCCTCGCTTTTTACTTTTAATCAAGCAAGTTGTCATTGGTTCATTTGATCCTCTATTAAACTGTGATTAAAGCGATACAAATTTAAAAGAGGTATTACTAATTAAAAGTTAGTTTAGCACTCTCAGCCAAAGAGTGCTAATTTTTTAATCTGCTGACCTTAAGATTACTGAAATTTGCAAAAGTTTCCTTATTTTACAAATTGTTACATACCATTATTCATTTAAAATTGCGCGATATAATAATGTGCCTGTCGGTAGATATTGAGATATTATTCTCTAAATTCTGGTCAAAAATAGTGGAAGAAACGATTAATGGGGCTCTATAAGTCGAATATGACGTCCAACGCTCAACCATGAACCTAGCAAGCCAAGTCCACAACTAATGGCTATTAATTGAATGCTCTGGATAAAAGAAAGTCCGGCAATTTCAAATTGACTCTGATAGAGCCCCGCTAGCTTAGCCACGGGATCACTTAGCCAGAGAATGGAAATGTTTAATAATAGCCAACAAGTGATACCTGCAAATAAACCATACCAAAATCCCGTATAAAGAAAAGGACGCCTGATAAATGCGTCAGTTGCGCCCACGAGTTTGACAACTTCAATTTCTTCTCGGCGGTTTTGAACGGATAAGCGTATTGTATTTCCTACAATTAATAGAACTGCTAAAGCCAATGCTAATCCCAAGGCGGAAGCTGCTTTTTCTGCTAATTGTAATAAAGCATAGAGCTTTCTTACCCAGTCGAGGTCGAGTTGAGCAAGTTCAACTTCAGGGTGGGTTTTAAATTCAGCTAATAATAATTCTGATGCCTGAGGCGAAGTATGCGTAGCTTTTGGTTGTACTACTAATACTGGTGGCAAAGGATTAGCGTCAAGTTGAGCTATGGCGTCAGCAAAACCGGAGCGTTCTTTAAAGTCAGCTAATGCTTCCTCTTGAGTAATGACGTCGACCTTTTCTACACCTTTTGTTTCGCGTACTAGGTTTGCTAGTGCATGTAACTTGGTTTCTTTGAGTTCTGTTTTTAAATAAAGAGAAATTCGACTGGCACCATCCCAGTTACTGGAAAGTGTTTTACCATTTTCCAGTAATATCTGTAGTCCAGAAGGTAAAGCTAAGGCAATAGCAATGACTAGAATGGTCATAAAGTTCGAAAATGGATTAACGATAATTTCCATTAAGCCACGCTTGGCTTCTATTTTATGTAGCCGAGAGAGCATTTTTAAGCGTGCACTAATTGTGGTTTGGGATAAACTAGCGCCTGAAAGCTGTTCGCTACTCATAGTGATCACCTGATTTAGTATGATCGCTCTGCTCATTATAGCTATCTAACCCAATTGAGTCGTCTGGTTCAGGTGCATCTGCCTGATCTTCGACTAATCGTCCTTCTTTCATCACTAAAGTACGGTAATGCATTTGTGCAATTAGACTCAAGTCATGTGAGGCAATCAGTAAACTCACGCCAACTTGGTTAAATTGTTCAAATAAATGCATAATCTCACCGGATAATTTGGGATCTAAATTACCGGTAGGCTCATCAGCTAGTAATAATGGTGGTTTGTTGACTACCGCTCTGGCAATACCAACACGTTGTTGTTCACCGCCAGATAGCATAATGGGAGAGTGCTTTTCTTTTGAAAGCAGGCCAACTTTGTCTAGCGCAGCTCTCACTCGACGGCCGATTTCTCGATGAGGGTATCCGGCAATCATTAATGGAAGTGCGACATTATCAAAGACGCTGCGATCAAAAAGTAATCGATGATCTTGGAAGATCATACCAATATTTCGTCTTACCCCCGGAATTTTGCGGCGACTGGTACGATTGAGGTTTTTGTTATTAACGACTACTTGGCCTGAAGTAGCGCGCTCCATTAAGCAGATTAATTTCAGCATGGTACTTTTTCCGGCGCCAGAATGCCCGGTTAAAAAAGCCATTTCTCCATCGGCAATTTCAAAACTGACATTTCTTAAGGCATCTTGCCCATTAGGATATCGTTTGGAAACGTCTGAAAACTCAATCATTAACTGTCCTGCGCTAGCGCAAATTATTATTTTTCAAATTGATTATATGATACAAATTTCTTATTGTTCGAATAGTGCTTCAATATAGTCCTTAGCATTAAAAACGCGTAGATCTTGTTTGCTTTCACCAACACCAATGTAACGAATAGGAAGTTTCATTTTGTCTGCCAGAGCAAAAACAACTCCTCCTTTGGCAGTGCCATCCAGTTTAGTGATGGTAACACTATGTAAATTAACCGATTTATTGAATTCAACTGCTTGAACCAAAGCATTTTGTCCAGTGCAAGCATCAACAACTAACATGATTTCGTGCGGAGCTTGGTCATCAACTTTGGCCATGACTCGTTTCACTTTTGATAACTCTTCCATCAAATTGCTTTTATTATGTAATCTACCGGCGGTATCTGCGATAACTACATCCGTTTTTCTTGCGTGGGCCGCTTGTACCGCATCAAAAATGACTGAGGCACTGTCTGCACCAGTGTGTTGTGCAATAACTGGTACATCGTTTCCATCTCCCCAAGCTTTTAATTGCTCAACGGCTGCTGCTCTAAAAGTATCACCTGCTGCCAGCATAACACTTTTTCCTTCTGCTAAAAGCTGATGAGCTAACTTGCCGATAGTTGTGGTTTTACCAACGCCGTTGACTCCAACCATTAAAATCACAAAAGGTTTGTCTTGCTTAGGAATGACTAAAGGTGCTTGTACTGGTTCAACAATTTCCAGCAATAATGCTTTTAGACGTTGCATTAAAGCATCAGTATCTTTGAGTTGTTTACGGTTGGCTTTTTCAGTGAGATCTTGAATGATACGGTTTGTTGTATCAACGCCCACATCTGCCATCAAAAGTAGTGTTTCTACTTCTTCTAATAAGTCATCATCAATTTCTTTTTTACCCAATACCAGATTGGCAAGGCCAGATGAAAATTGGGTACGGGTTTTAGACAACCCAGATTTTAAGCGTTGAAAAAATGACTTTTTCTCAGGTGCTTTTTTTTCTATTTTTTCATTATTATCAATGAGTTGTGCTGTTTCTGGGGTAACTTCTTTGGTATTCTCTGTGTGAAGTGAATTAGCTTCAACTGATGAATCTTGTTGGGGGGCTAAAGGAGCTTCTGGCTCTATTTCCGATAGATCAACCAATGATGCAGGAGTTTCGCTGGCAATTGATTTCGCCGTATCTACGGGATTGATTGTTTCTGCAGGAGTTGATGCTGCAGATCCATTGTCGGAATCTTTTTGTAACGTATCAGCTTTTTGTTCAGAAGATGTTTGCTTAGATTTCTCTTTTTTACCAAACCAACCAAATAAGCCGCGTTTTTTTGAACTCTCATCAGACATTGTTATTAAGTTTTACCACTCTAAAAAAACAGTCGCTATGCTACCATTTTATTCTTGCTTTGAGCTAGCTTTCAGATGTATCAAAGTTATCTCTTTAACACCCTGTTTTAAGAATAATCCGCTCTGAATCTATGTTTGAGGTGTTTTTTCTGGAGGTTGCCAAAGTTCAACTTTGTTACCGTCGGGATCAATAAACCAGCCGAAGTCCCCATAATCGCCTCTTTCGGTTTCTGACATAATTTGGCAACCGCTGGGCTTTAGCTGCTCTAGCATCCCGTCTAGATCGTCTACCATAAGATTAAACATAAATGCTTTACTGCTCGGCTGAAAATACTCTGATTCTTGTTTAAACGGGGTCCAGACATTATAGCCGTTGGCAGGGATATCTTTAGGTTGAAATGTTAATCCATAAGGATGTGCTAAATCCATTCCAAGCCACTTTTGATACCATTTTGCTAAAGCTTCTGGATCTGGTGATTTAAAGAAAACACCGCCAAGTCCGAGTATTTTTGCCATGTCTAATACCTAATTTAATGATGAGATAAATAAAATTTAAAAGCTGCGAGAAACAGTAATAGCGAGATTTTATTGAAATAGCGAATTATTATCAGCTTAATCTAAATAATAGATTGAATTGGTAAAAAGATTATCCTTTTTATAGTTTGTGTTTCTCTGTAGACTTTCGAGTCTATTTTATATCACCGCATATCCAGAGGTGTTCTGATGCCTTTTTATATCAAACAGGGAAAAATTCCCTCGAAACGACACATCACTTTTTATCGAGATGATGGCGAGTTGTACCGTGAAGAGTTGTTTTCGACCCATGGCTTTTCGAATATTTATTCGAATAAATACCACCATAATATGCCAACAAAAACCTTAAAAGTTGTGCCTCACCAAGTTGATCATGGTGAAGAGTGGCTAGATGCGATGTTACAAAATTACAAAGTACATACTTATCGTGGTGAAAGTGAGGGTAACTTTGTTACCGCTCGCCGTAAGCAGTTATTTAATCATGATGTCGCAATGTATACCGCAAATGTCACTCAAGATAGCGATGAGTTTTATCGTAATGCTTACGCGGATGAAATCGTTTTTATCCATGAAGGCGAAGGTGTTTTTACATCCGATTACGGTAATATTGAAATGCAAAAGTGGGATTATTTAGTGATTCCAAAAGGCACGACTTATCAACTTAAGTTTAATAGTTTTGAGAATGTTCGAATATTTGTTATTGAATCACCAACAATGGTGACTATCCCAAAACACTTTAGAACACAGACAGGTCAATTGTTAGAAAGTGCGCCTTATTGTGAACGTGATATTCGCACACCGACATTACAGGATCCTATTGTAGAAAAAGGTGAGTTTGATCTTGTGATCAAATACGGTGAGCGCTATCAAAAAAATACTTTGCAATGGCATCCCTATGATTTAGTTGGTTGGGATGGCGCTTGTTATCCGTGGGCATTTAACATTCAAG
>JAUIHB010000214.1 GCA_030432465.1 Gammaproteobacteria bacterium | reverse complement strand
TATTAGTGTCAACAGTTCTATTTGGTTGCAGTAGTTCACCCACAGGTCAAACACAGACAAAAGCCTCTTCATCAATAACTAGTGAGACTGCATTGCCTGAAAACCTAAAACATAATGCTCTACTAGCTGAATGGGAAGGTCCTTTTCAAGGTGTACCAGCATTCGATAAAGTGAAGATCAAGGAACTTAAACCTGCTCTCAAATATGCAATGGAGGTTAACCTCAAAGAAATTGACGCTATTGCAAATAACCCAGCCCCAGCAACCTTTGAAAATACAATTGTGGCAATGGAACTAGCTGGTGATGAACTTGACCGGATTTTTACCTACTGGGGAATATGGAGTGCCAATATGTCAACGCCTGAATTCCGCGAAATTCAGGCAGAAATGGCTCCCAAACTTTCAGCATTTTTTTCTAAAATTAGTCAAAATAAAAAATTATTAAAAAGAGTCAAAACTGTTTATAACAGTAAAGCAAAAAAATCATTACGCCCTGATCAGCAACGTTTAGTTGAATTAACCTACTTAAGTTTTGTACAAAATGGCGCCACTCTTGAGGGAGAAGCTAAAAAGCGCTACGCAGAAATCGATCAAAAGCTTGCTGAATTACATACTAAATTTAGTAGTAATGTGCTTCATGATGAAGAATTTTATGTTTTATTTATAAACAAAGAACAACTTGGCGGCCTTCCAAAATCGGTAATAAGTGCAGCCGCTTCAGCAGCCAAAGAACGTGGTAAAGAAGGTGAATATGCTATTACCAATACGCGTTCATCAATGAATCCTTTTTTGACCTATTCAACAGAGCGAGAGTTACGTAAAAAAGTATGGGAAACTTACTATAACCGTGGTGATAATGGAGACGAATACGATAACAATGCATTAATTACCGAAATTTTAGAACTACGCCATGAGCGTGTTAATTTATTAGGTTATAAAAACTATGCATCTTGGCGACTAGAAGATCGTATGGCAAAGAAACCACAAAATGCTATCGACCTGATGGAAGCCGTATGGCCTGCCGCTATTGCTCGCGTTCATGAAGAAGTTGCCGATATGCAAGAAGTCGCCGATCGAGAAGGCTTAAACGATAAAATTAAGCCTTGGGATTATCGTTTCTATGCGGAAAAAGTCAGAAAAGAAAAATATGATCTCAATTCTGATGAAGTGAAACAATATTTACAACTCGATAAGTTACGTGATGCTATGTTTTATGTGGCTGGCCGATTATTCAACTTTAAATTTACACCACTGAGCGAAGGCACAGTGCCGGTATTTCACCCTGACGTCAAAGTATGGGAAGTCACCAATAAAGCCAGTGGCGAGCATATTGGCTTATGGTACTTGGATCCTTTTGCCAGACAAGGAAAACGCTCAGGAGCTTGGGCTACCAGTTATCGGGGCCACACAACTTTTGACGGCAAGCAAAACGTTCTGTCATCCAATAATTCTAACTTTATTAAAGGCAACCCAGGTGAACCTGTTTTGATTTCTTGGGATGATGCAGAAACTTATTTCCATGAGTTTGGGCATGCTTTACACGCCTTGTCATCAAAAGTTGTTTATCCAACACTGAATGGCGGTGTTAGGGACTATACAGAATTTCAATCACAGTTACTTGAACGTTGGTTACCTACCGATGAAGTGATCAGTCAATTCTTAGTTCATCACAAAACAGGCAAACCTATGCCTCAGTCTTTAGTTGAAAAAATAAAGAAAGCCGCAACTTTTAATCAAGGCTTTAAAACAACCGAATACCTTGCCTCGGCCATTATCGATATGAAACTCCATACCATTGATCCAACAGGTATTGATCCAGACAAGTTTGAGCGAGAAACGCTGAAAAAACTAGGCATGCCAGATGAGTTAGTCATGCGACATCGTACACCTCATTTCGGACACATTTTCAGTGGTGAAGGCTATTCGGCAGGTTATTACGGATATCTTTGGGCTGAAGTACTAACGTCAGATGCAGCAGAAGCTTTTGCTGAATCTCCTGGTGGTTTTTATGATAAAGAAGTCGCAGCAAAACTTGTTGAACATTTGTTTAGTGTAAGAAATGCCGTTGATCCAGCTGAAGCTTATCGTGCTTTTAGAGGCAAAGATGCCAATGTCGATGCTTTAATGCGTGATAGAGGTTTTCCTGTCAAAAATTAAACTAACTTCGAGTTAAATACGCAGGGACAACAAATTGAATTCTCAATCTGTTGTCCTCTCTTCCAATTATAATAAAAATTTAGAACTTTCATTGTATAAAGCCCATTCACGCATGACCGACCTGTCGAAAACCACTTTTATTACTCTGCAATGCGGGGTAACATGCGCGGTGATAATTTTACCTTAAAAATCAAAGTGAATAATAACGCTGAGGAAACACAGAAAAATGGTTATTCAACCCAAAATTAGAGGTTTTATCTGTACCAATGCACATCCTGTAGGCTGTAAAGCTGGAGTCAATGAGCAGATTGAATATGTCAAACAACAAGGCATTATCAAAAACGCCCCAAAAAATGTCCTGATAATTGGTTGTTCAACAGGTTACGGTCTGGCATCCCGAATCACTTCTGCCTTTGCTGGTGGCGCAAAAACCTTGGGGATCTGTTTTGAAAAAGAGCCAACGGATCGTCGAACAGGAACTGCTGGCTGGTATAACACTGCGGCATTTCATCAAGCAGCTAAAGCAGACAACTTATATTGCAAAACAATTAATGGTGATGCTTTTTCAAATGAAATCAAGCAACAAACTATTAATACCATTCAGCAGGATATGGGTAAAATTGATCTCATCATATACAGCTTAGCCTCTCCTCGGCGAGTCGATCCTGAAACTGGTGATGTTTATACATCCAGCCTTAAACCAATTGGCGATAGCAACTACATCACCAAAACTTTTGATACCAATAAAAATATTGTTCATGAAATTGAGTTAGAACCAGCTAGCCAGAGTGATATTGATAATACAGTCAAAGTAATGGGTGGCGAAGATTGGGAACTTTGGATTAAAGCTCTCAGTAATGCAGGAGTGCTTGCTGATAATTGCAAAACAACAGCTTATACCTATATAGGGAAAGAATTAACTTGGCCTATTTATGGTCACGCGACCATTGGAAAAGCTAAAGAAGATTTAGATAGAGCATCCACGGCTCTTAATCAAAATTATAGTGAACTAAACTTAAAAGCTTATGTGACTTCTTTAAAAGCTGTAGTTACCCAAGCCAGTTCCGCAATTCCAGTTATGCCACTCTATATTTCTCTTATGTATCAGGTCATGAAAGATGAAGGTTGTCATGAAGGTGTAATTGAGCAAATTTATGGCTTGTTTAATCGATTATTATTTGCTGATAACCCACCTACAGATGAAGTTAATCGTTTACGCATGGATACTGTTGAAACCAATGATGAAATCCAAGCTAAAATTAAAGCTATTTGGCCTCAGGTAACTACAGAAAACTTCCAAGATCTTGGTGATTACCAAGGCTACCATCAAGACTTTTTAAAACTTTTCGGCTTTGGAATTGACAGCGTTAATTATGATGCAGACGTTGATCCTGTCGTTGAGTGGGTTTAAACACAGATAAGCGCTAAACTTCGTGTGGGTTTAGCGCTCTTATTCTTACTAAAAAATATTTAGCCGTCTGATAATATTTTCTGCTTCAAATTGCCTGAGAGCAATTTTTCGATTAACATTCACCCAAACAAGATTGATAGCTTTTTGAATAAAGGGACTTATCTCAAACTACTTTGTGCTTAACTTCCTCGTATTAATTTGCTCCTTGTTCAAAACTTATTTTATAACACGATAATTAATCAAGGAACCATAATGAAAATTATATCTTTTTTACTAGTAAGCCTAAGTATTTTTTGGGGAGCCAACCTTAAAGCAGAAGTTCAAACTAGCGCTTGGACGCAGGTTGCGAATATTTATCAAGATCTTTCCAATCAATCTACTTATATCATTTTTAAAGGCTCTTCATTACAAGGCTGCCATGCTAACAGTGGTGGCTACTTAAAAGATGGGCCAGGCTCAGCTCGAATTTATAGTAATATATTAACAGCCCTAACTGCAGCCAGAGAAGTTCTTGTTTATTACAAGTTAAATGATATGCCTAGTGATTATAACGGTTGGGGATTATGTGATATTACTGCGCTTTATTTAAAATAACACTTTAAAATATAGCGCTTTAATCGGCGCTATATTTATTCTTACTTGCTAGAATTTTAACCTTGAATTTTAAAGTGCTAAAATATTTTTCAACCAATTAGAAATATCAATAATTTGCTGCGGACATACTGCATGCTCCATTGGGTAACGTTTAAAATCAACAGAATAGTTTTTATCACTTAATAATTTATTAGTTACCTCACCTAATGTAAAGGGAACAACTGGATCAAAATCACCATGACAAACTAAGACAGGAATGTCTCGGTTTGATTCATGCCAATCAATTGTATCTTTAGTCGCAAAATAAGTTGAAAGTGCCATTAAACCTGCTAACTTCAAAGGAAAACTGAGCGCAGCTTCTAGTGCAACTGCTCCGCCCTGAGAAAACCCCGCTATCACTATACGCTCAACAGGTATCCCTCGTTGTATTTCATTATTGATAAACGCGACAACATGATCCGCTGATTTTTTTAACTGCACTTGATCAACTTTTCTATCAATTGTCATGTCCAAAATATCGTACCAGGCAGGCATTACATACCCATTATTTATCGTGACAGGTATCGATGGTGCATGCGGAAAAATAAATCTAACTGCTGAGTTTTCCGGTAAGTTAAGCTCTTTAACTATCGGCTCAAAATCATGACCATTAGCGCCTAATCCATGCAACCAAATTACCGATGCTGTTGGATTTTGGTTAGTTTCAAGCTCGATATGAGGCAATAAATTCATTCTATTTCTTCCAAATTTTATCTTAGATAGCAGACAGGGAGCCTAAAGCTCCCTGTCTTTGTTAATACTTTAACTAATAAAATAGACTTGAGTTAAAGTAAAGTATTTATTTCGTTAATAAACGATTTAAACGCTGTGAAAAAGCCGCCGGATCTTCAAGTTGACCGCTATCAGATAATACTGCTTGGTCAAATAACACTGCTACCCAATCTTCAAAATCACTTTCAGACAAATCACCTTCGAGTTGCTTAACTAACTGGTGCTCTGCATTAATTTCAAAAATGGGCTTAGCTTCAGGTACAAACTGTCCAGAAGCTTTCATCATTCTAGCCATTTGCAAACTCATACCGCCAGTACTCGCAACCACACAAGCAGGAGACTCATCTAAACGTGCAGAAACTTTAACATCTGAAACTTTTTCACCCAAGAAAGTTTTAATTCTTTCAATTAAAGCTGACTTTTCTTCAGTGGCTTTTTCAACTGCTTTTTTATCTTCTTCCGTTTCCAAACCACCTAAATCTAAATCACCTTGAGTAATTGCTTGTAATTTTTTACCATCAAACTCTGTTAGATATCCCATTGCCCATTCGTCAATACGATCAGTTAAGAGTAAAACTTCAATGCCTTTTTTACGGTAAATTTCAAGATGAGGACTACTTTTTGCCGTTGCATAGTTATCAGCGACAATGTAATAAATCTTATCTTGCTCAGGTTTCATTCGTTCAATATATTCTTTCAAAGAAACCGTTTGCTCATTATTATCGTTGGTTGTTGATGCAAAACGCAGCAAACCAGCAATACTTTCACGATTACCATGATCTTCAGCTAAACCTTCTTTTAACACTGAGCCAAACTCATTCCAGAAACCTTGGTAATCTTCTTTTTTGCTTTTAGCTAATTTCTCAAGCATATTTAACACACGTTTTACACAAGCATTTCTTAATGATTGTGTTGCACTACTGTCCTGCAAAATTTCACGAGAAACATTAAGTGGCAAATCGTTAGAGTCGAGTACACCGCGAACCATTCTTAAATAAACAGGCAAAAATTGCTCAGCATCATCCATTATAAAAACACGCTGAACATATAGCTTTACGCCACGTGGTTTTTCTCTATTCCACAAGTCAAATGGCGCTTTTTTGGGTAAATAAAGCAAGCTAGTATACTCTTGCTTACCCTCTACTTTATTGTGTGACCAAGTTAATGGTTCATTAAAATCATGAGAAATATGTTTGTAAAACTCTTGATACTCTTCTTCTTTGATATCGGATTTTGAGCGAGTCCAAAGTGCTGTTGCTTTATTAACCACTTCAAACTCAGGTACAACAACTTCATCTTCTTCTTTCTTGTCATCACCTTCTGGGCTGCCCATATCAACTTTTTCCATTTCTACAGGCAATGAAATATGGTCTGAGTATTTACTGATCACTGAACGCAAACGCCAAGGCTCTAAAAACTCTTTCTCTTCATCTTTCAAGTGTAAAATAATTTCAGTACCACGAGACTCTTTTTCAATGCTTTCTATACTGAACTCACCTTCCCCTCTTGAGATCCAGCTCACAGCTTCATCGGCTGCAGCACCAGCGTGGCGAGTTTTAACTTCAACCTCATCTGCTACGATAAATGCTGAATAAAAACCAACACCAAACTGTCCAATTAAATTACTGTCTTCTTTCTGTTCTTTAGATAAATTCTTTAAAAACTCAGCAGTGCCTGAACGAGCAATCGTTCCCAAATTACTCATAACATCTTCACGAGTCATACCAATGCCATTGTCGCTTATAGTTAAGGTACCGGCTTCTTTATCTGAGGTAATACGGATTTTTAAATCACTGTCATTACCAAAATAATTATCATGGCTTAAGGCTTCAAAACGTAACTTGTCCGCAGCATCAGCCGCGTTTGAGACAAGCTCGCGTAAAAATATCTCTTTGTTGCTGTACAAAG
>JAUIHB010000213.1 GCA_030432465.1 Gammaproteobacteria bacterium | reverse complement strand
CTTCTGAGTGATTATCACGATACTTAGGGACACCTCGATGTTCATAAATCTTTATTACATCATTGATATCCATGTCATAAACTTCAGTCTTCCCAGCTTTACGTTTTTTAAACGTATACCCTGCAGCCTCTAGTTCTGAAACTGCTTTATCGACTTTTGCTTTGGCTAATTCAGGAAAGTCAGCAAGAGCAGCTTTGGAGAATGTTGGGCTGTATGTTTCGGAGTCAAATTCCTTTTTATCTTCGTTGATAGTTTCAGATAGTTTGTTTAACAACTTAGCAGCTCTACCTGCTATCTTCTCTATTTTATCATGCATACGGCTTTCCAGTTGTTGTGCAGCATTTTGTTTGTTTTTCTATAATGCTGCATATTACTTGAAAAGTAAACATGCTGCAAAATGATAATTTTGATGTAATTTAATATTGTGGTTGAAAAATTTAACAATTTATTTTCGATAAAAAACAATGGTGTATTGCCTTTAAATTCACATAATGTGAAATATTCACAATCAAAAGCTTGACTAAAAAGAGAGTGGTGATGTAAATTTTACTTATGTTGTATGTTTTTTGGCTAATTTGTTATGTACCCAAGTAATGAAAACTTAAAAAACCTGTTAGAAGAATCACTTCGTATTCAAACAAGTGCATTGATCAATATAAAACAGTTGATTGATGAGGATTTGTCTATGGCAGCTACAATATTTGGCATTTCAGTCGAAGATGCAAAAGCAATTAAGCAGGCTGATCTGACAAGCCTTCAAAAAATTGCATCAACAAATCACTTGTTTACAATTCATGCGAAACACAACGCAATTAAATCAATTATTGAGAATTTAAACTCTGCTCAAGACTTTGAGTTGGCGAAATTAACTTCTGTTGAAAATTAGGGATAATGTTATGTCTAGGCTGGTTCGAGAGTTCACTGACATTGAGCGTATGATGCAATTGGGTGCTAGAGCAGTTTTAATTAAGGCTTTTTTTACTCATGCAGATGCAAAGATACAGCAAATAAAGCGAGGTTTGGAGTATGACTTTAAATTTAGCAAAATTGCCGCTGTTCGTGTTACAGGGTGGGCAAATACGCGTGATGGGGCGCTTTCGCTAAATTTAATTCATCGCTCATTTAGAAAGTTATACCCTAGTTTCGATTTAGATAATGAATCTATTACAGCTGAAATGCTTATCCGATTAACTATCTTTCACAACACTCTTTATAATGAATTTGAGCCTGTAGATATAAACCGCATCTACTCTGTTTTTTACGGCATTAGTCAAAAAGAAATAACTCCACATTTATGCTCATGTGGAAGAGGTCACATTCGAGTTGAAGATCCAGAGTCAGATGTTTGTCCGTGGTGCCGATTTAAAATCTCTAATAGTTTTGTTAAGAGTTGCAAAAAAGTTAATAGCTTTGAACCGCTACAACTTAAAGTCTCTAATTTCGAGCGTCAAAGAATTGCAGTCTAATTTTTTGTAGAAAAAGCCTGTTTTTTTCGAATTCTCAACCGTAAATTGCCTTTATTCTTTTTGTACTTTCTCAGAGGTACACCATGAATAAAGGCATTTTTTTAATTTTCACACTGGCCATCTCGTTGAGTTTGGTAGCAAAAGAACCTAAACAAGAAAAAGAACTAGGTTGGCATTTCTATCAAGATCCACTTGAAGTGGAACCCCCAATAAATGAAGAAAAAATAACAGTTTCACCTATTAAACAGCCTGAGAAAATTGAAATTAACACTCAATGGTTGAAAGAAAATTTGCCAAAGCTGCTTAATAAAGCAATGGACGACCCTTCAGAAGAAAACTTGGCTAATTATTATTATGCGCAACGATTAGCAATTGATAAGGCCACTGATTTTGGTAATTCCACAAAAGAATTCTTTATGTTTGAAGAGGCGTTATCCGAAGATAACAGGCGCCCAACGCAAGCTAGTGCACTGTTTGCTCATAAACTCAACACACAAGATACCCGTTCAAAAACGCTCAAATCATTGTTCTCAAAAGCTGGCTTATGGATGTTTTACCGTTCGGATTGCGGTTATTGCCACCAGCAATTTCCAGCCATGGAAGCTTTGGCCAGGGTTGCTGGCGTTGATGTTTTAGCAATTAGTATTGATGGGGTTTTATTGGATAAGCAATTTCCTAATGTGAAGCATGTTGTAGATCCAGGTGGTCAACTAAGCCGCAAATTTAATATTTCAATTACACCAACTACCATGCTTGTTTCTAACGATGGAAACACTTTTCAGCCTTTGAAATTTGGTATGGCGTCAGGTTCAGTGTTACTTGATAGGGCTTTATATGCGGCCAAAAGGCTAAACCTTATCTCTGAGGATGAATTTGCTGATTCGCAAGAGGTTAAACAGAAGTCAGTTGCAGAGCAGAAGATTGAAATTGATAAGTCAGAGCTCGACAAAAATCCATCAATCCTCTCTGATTTAATCCGAGCAAAACTGCAAGGAACACGTTTAAGCACGACTGGTAAGGTATCTAAATAATGAAATTGAAAAGACACCAACTTTCTTTAGTGGCAGCAGTTATATTTTCAACTAATGCTCATTCTTCTGTCATGGAGGAATTATTTAACAAATCGACTACTCAATATAACAGACCTTCAACAGCAAATTCAGCGACAAGAAATGGCGTTACCTTTGGTGGTGCTAGTTATCGTGTAAAGCAAATAAATCAAAATATACTGAGCTTTCAGCCGCCAAAACTAACATCTGGGTGTGGTGGAGTTGATTTTTTTGCAGGTTCATTCAGTGTTATAAATTCTGATCAGTTGGTGCAAATGGGTCGAGCAATTGCGCAAGGAGTGCCGTCATATGCGTTCGGTTTAGCTTTAAGTTCGGTGTGCCCGTCATGTAAGTCTGTTATGGATGAGATTCAGCAAAAGCTAGAAAAGTTTAATCAACTAGCTTCATCTGGGTGTGAAGGCGCTGTTTCGTTTCTGCAAAATGAATTTGGGAGTGAAATTGAGACTTTTCAAAGTAGCATGAAAATTGGTGCTTTGGATAATATGGCTAACACAGCAGCTGGTTATATATCAGATTTTGGTGAAGGCATGCAAAATCGAGGTAATACTGACAACATTGCCAATAAAGCCGCTGAGCTAGGTGTTGATATTGAAGGGAATGCTGCAAATAAAGCGTTGGAGGCAGCTTCAATTAGAACTATGAGTCACCCTGATATTCCAGGTTTATCAGGCACAAATCTAAAGTCTTTAATTATGTCGCTAACCGGTTATACCTCTATTGCTAAAAACGGTAATAGCTCAAGTTCTGATTCCGGTGTAACTATTCGACAAGAAGCTCCACTGTTCACTGTTAATGAACTTGTTTTTGGTAAGGTTGGCTCTAATACGATGCAATTCTATACATGTAGCGATCACTTGAAGTGCCTAAACCCTTCAAAAGTTTCTCGTAGTCATAATGGCTTAATTCCCAACTTTGAAAGTGTTGCCCTAAGTGCATTACATAAAACAATTAATAGGCCGTCTGCGGGTTTAACTGTTGAGGAAGAAAGTATTCAGCAGTTATCAGGCCTTTCATATGCTTACGTGACAAAAGCTTTTGGAACGGGAAATTTGGTTCTAGGTTCAAAAATAATGGCGCAAAGTGCTGCAGTCAGCACTTTTAACAGTATTGTTTATACAATAAAAAATATGATTCCGTTAATTGAAAGTCGCGCTAATGATGCTAATGATCCTTTGGCTCAAGGGCAGGTGGCAGCATATTTAAAAAAGGTGCGTGAAATTGAAATTCAACTCTCAGATGCGTTATTAGAATATAACCGACGACTTGATGCAGAAAAGAACACATTTGTAATTTTATCTAGTTTGAACCAGATGAAAAGGAAGTGAGGTTATAAAGCCTGGATTAATATTATAAGCGTTAAATTTAGAAAATTATTTATTAAAAAAATTTGTTGTTTTCTAAAAAGAAAAACCGTCCAAGCCTAAATAATGCGCTTTTAAAACATTGTTTTTTCAGTTGTATACAGGTGTAAACCCTTAATAAGAGAATAAAAGCTAGCACTAAAAGATGGAGCTGATTAATTAATCAGTTCCATCTGCTTCGATGCTATTAACTAGTAAGCGCTTTTCACGCCACATATATTCATCTGCTAATCGGTAGACATCAAACAGTGTGACTTTATTTAATTCACATCTCTCTTTTAAAGTCAGCTGACTAGGGTTGTAGTTTAAATAGTCGATATACATAAGAATACTGTCGGCATAATCATAATTACACTCTTCTTCATCTTGCTCAATTTTCTTAAAAATGCGTTGCTTGAGATCATTTGAAAAGCTTGAGTAATAGTTACGTAAGAACTCTTCTGTTTCTCGTTCAGACAACCATGTTTTAGAGCTGTCCTTAACGACTACTAGCTCATTATCATTGCAAGATAGTGATTCCATTATGTCAGCAAACTTGCTAGAAATCTGGAAGTAATTGATGTGGCGAATTCTAGCAATGCTGCCATTTAGGCCGGTGGTTTTCTTAACCCCAAATATAATTTCTTTACCAAGATACTCATTGAGTTCACACCATGCAGAGATGCTATCTTTACCATAAGGTGTATTTAGATGACGATTGCAAAGGTCCACTAATTCCTTTGCTTCCCAATAAACCTCGTGATAACTATCAATACGCCCAAAACTCTGATCAAATTCTTCGTCCATTTCCTTTATATATGTCGTATTACTTTTGATTTCATGCTCATAGGGGATCAAGCTAGGATAGAGCAATATTAAAATAGGGTATTTCTGACGAGCAGAGAGTTCTTGTTGCAATATTTTGGCATATTTACTCGTTGGTCTAGTCTCAACAAAATAATCAGGAGTCTCTCCAAAATCTATTTTTTTGAATTGACCGAGCGAGTCTATACTAAGAGCATAAAAAGTGTTTACTTTGGGCTCTTCAACATAAAGTGATAGTTGCTCAATGAAACCATCAATATCCAGTTCACAAATAATATCGTTTTCAAAGTCTATGTTGCTTAGTTTTTCTGCGAGATAACAAGCAATATTGTTACCTTCAAAACTTTCAATAAGTGAGTCATGTCGCTGTTTTATAGATTCGATTCGGTAAAGCATAATAAATCCTATATATGTAAAGTTTAAAAACTCGTAACTTAAAAAGGGTTAACGCCAAGCTTTTTCAATATGCGTGCAACTTGAAAAGCATGGAGGTTGTCAATGTGGTATCTGGTATTGAATGAAAGATCGTTTGAGTTATCTGGCCAAACTTTTAACTTAAGCAATATGTCACTAAAACTCATATGTTGAATGCATAAATCTATTATGTATTCTTCAACTACTCTCGGTATCTCAGTGAAGTAAGCTTTTAAGAATAGAGTACTTTGAGTAAGCGTAAGGCTCTCTTCTAAGAAGTTAATATTGGGCAGTAAGCCACCAACTAAACAACTTAACTCATTAAATGTTTTAGCAAACTGTGTTGTAAGCTGAATATTCTTGAATTTTTCATATGGCAAATCAGGTTTTCTGGAGTAGGCCCCAAATAAAATGGTTTTGTGGTAGAAATTACATATATCAAACCATGCAGTAAGATAATCTCGGTTTTCAATGACATTGCTGCGATAGATATCAAAAACGATCATGATGCTTTCAACTACGTCTTCCCAAATCAGTTGGTAGTTCTGCTTTGAATATTTGCTGTTTATGAGAGCATCTGAAGATATTTTTCTATTTGTTAAGCGAGAAAAATCTTTCTTTGTGATTTCAGGGTATAAAAATGCCAAAACAAAATTTTCAGCTTTGACAGCTTCCTGAGCGTGATAAATAGATTCAAGACTTTTACTCTTTGGATTTTGGGGTTGTTCATCTATTGGGATCACTTCTAAATCGCCAAGTTGATTCAAAACTATGGCATTAAATGTCATTGCTGCTGGTGGCTCTTTTGCGAGTTCCACTAATTCTGTTACGAAGGAGCTAATGTTTAACCGGCATAATTGATCGTTTTCAAAATCAATGTTGCAAAAATAGTCGAGCGCATTATTGAAAAGCGTTTCGTTATGGCAATAATTAAGTGTTGTTAACATCTAAACTCTCCTGATTGAGTAACTCCTTAATAGCATTTTGCCCTTAAATTAATAGGCTGATTTTTGACAACTTTATGCAATGTCGGAGCAAATAATCGTGAGAAAAAGCGTGAACTCACAGCAGAAGTTTGCTTACTCCATTCAGAAACTTGAAACTCATATTAAAAAGCGGTAGTTTCAGAAGTAATCGCTAATCTATCTTATTGTTTTTAGGTACAAATATGGATGTTAATTACCAAAACTTAAAATCACGACAACGTATAGAACGCAATAACTATTCTGATAATTTAGGATTAAGAGTTCATCGAGCCTTAAGTTGGCTAAACAAAGCCGAGCAGATGGAGGGGGATCAAGACTCCCAATTTGTGTTTTATTGGATTGCTTTCAACGCAGCCTATTCTAATGTCATTGACGATCATCAACGTTACTCAGAGCAAGACACTTTTAGAAATTTTATCGACCGTTTATGTGAACTAGATACCCAAGAACGTTTATCCAATTTGGTTTGGAAAGAGTTTACGAGCAGCATACGGGTGTTACTCAATAATAAATTCGTTTTCCAGCCTTTTTGGGATTTTCATAATCAAAAGAAGACAGAGCAAAAATGGGAAGAAGAGTTTAAAGCTGCGAATGCATTTGCTAATAGAGCGCTTGGGCATAAAAACACTTCAGCAGTTTTATCAGTAATCTTTTCAAGGTTGTATACACTTAGAAATCAAATACTCCATGGTGGAGCCACTTGGAATAGTTCCGCAAATCGAGACCAAATTAGAGATGC
>JAUIHB010000212.1 GCA_030432465.1 Gammaproteobacteria bacterium | reverse complement strand
TTCATGCAAGTCATTTAGAACAACAACATGAAACACGTTTTCTTTTTAGCGCAATTATCCTTGGATTAGGTGCTTTTTACTTACGTTTTGGCGTTCACCAAATAAACGCTCTACACCAGGCAGGTTATAGAATAGCTGTAGTAATGATGGTTTGGGCAGTAGGTTTGTACTTTTTCCCTTACCCCAACACGGTTTTATATCTAGTAATGATACCTGGATTTTATTTTTTATTTAGAATAGAAGTCAAAAAAGAAAAATCAACAACCGCAGACAAAACCGCAGCAGGGTTACTATTTTTGCTTGCTGTTTTTTTATATGTCCAGCAACAACCTTTACAAACCATTCTGTTTGAAAATAATAACTTTAACTGGAATATATACTATCTAAATGCTCCAGGAATGATATTAGTTGGTATAGCACTTATTCGCTTTCAAAAATGGCTTCACTGGGATGGAATTGCAAGCATTGGAACTTTAGTATTAATAATCTCTACTACGCTGACTTGTAGCTTACTCAATAATAGATTGCCATTTAATGAACTATTTTTTATCGCGATTATTTGCCATGCTTTATTGGCATTTAACTTTATTCCCAATATAGCATTTGAGCATTTCAAACGTTTCTCAGGCTTCACACAACAAAACTTGGATTATCCCAAAAGCATTTATGCTGTAACTTTCTTTTTAACTCAGTTGAGTTTGCTCATATTACTAGAATCTTACTGGGTAGACTCCCCCCTCACCCAAACCAGCATAGTCTTGCTCGACAACTTAAATTTTCTAAACGTTAACAATATCAGTCTTTTAGTGACGTTAATTCTCTTACTCAGTTTACCAGCATATAATTATCGTCAATGGAGTATATCATTCATTTTATTTGAAGCTGCTCTAGCAGTAACATTCTTAGTGCTCACAGGTTCTCTGCTACACTTAAGCCCCTTGAGTAGCATAATCGCTTTAATTATTGTCGCAGCTCTATTAGCTGGAATGGTTGGGCTTAAAAGGCATCAAACAACTTCCAGATGGATCAATAACTGGAGTTTTTCAGGGGTACTAGCATGTTATGCATTAATCTTTTTTCATACCCCTATGTTTACACCATTTGGATTAATCGGATTCTTAACACCTGTTCTTGCATGGGGATTACTACCTGATAAGCCATTAGCATCAGCCCGCCGTTATGAAACCTACTTTTGGCCTGTTGCTTCATTAATAATAACCGCTTGCTTCAGTCATGAGCTTTCTTTAGTTGTATTAAGTGACTGGATTTTATTAACAATAGCCGCGCCTTTAGTACTTACACTTGCTATGAGCAACAGTCAATTACAATCACTTATACAACAACGAGGATGGCATGCTTTACATATTTGGGAAAAGCAAAAAGAGAAGTTATTAGCCTTTTACTCATTGTTTACGTTAAGTATTTGTATTATTAACTTTTTAGCTAATCTCAATTTATTTGAAAATGACTGGGAAGCAGTAATCAAAACAATTATTGGATTATTGCTCAGTGCATCAGCAATGCTTTATTCAGCATTGCATAGCAAAAAAATTCGATTTATTTTACTTTCTGAGCTGATTTTATGGTTAACCATGGCGCTCATTCGTTGGAAACTCGAAAGCCTTAAAATTTTGCAATTGGGAACCCCAATTGATGGATATATCTTTATTTCAGTTGCGGTAATTGTTGCTGGTGTAAGAGAGAAGCTTCATGATAATAATCAACATTTAAAATCCTACTTTATAAAGTCGTCCATAGTTTATAGCTTAATTGGTTGGCTTTACTTAATTTATTTGCACCTGACAGGTGCGCAAGCACTACATGGTGAATTAGCCTCTATACTTATGGCAGGATTGTATTACTGGTTATCACGTAGCTCTCATAAAGGCATGAAAATTTTTGTTTTTATTTTCGCCAACGTAGCACTGTTTTTATTCTTTATTGATCACCAACTTAATAACCTACTGGTTTATCTTATACCAGCACTGGGCAGTGCTTTATTATTAACCCAAATGTTTAAAGAAGAACTGAGCGACTTTCAAGTTCGTCAAATAAGACTGATATGTGGATTAATTTTGTTGGGTGTTTCAGCAGCATATAATATATTAGATTTTAGAGCCTCGCTTTGGTACCCGGCAAGCGCGGCAATTATATCCGCATTTGTTGTAGTTTTAGGGATCAGTTTACGCATCCGAATTTTTCTCTATTTAGGTAGCGCTTTTATACTGATTAATATTATCGGAATGATCGCTAATGTCATCATAACCCAACCACCCGAAAAAACGATGTTTGCCGTAGGCATCTTGCTTTTAGCTATGGGTATATTATTTGTGGCATTTTATTTATTATTCCAGATGAAGCGAGAAGAAATTCGGCAAAAATATTTAGCACTAACACAAACTATTGAGAAATGGGAGTAATTGTATATATATTGCTAAATATAAATTTCTAAGAAAAGGCTCGGCAACGAGCCTTTTTGAGTTTTATTTAACTTCGGCAAAGTCAGTATCTTTACTCCCCCTAACAGAACTTCCCTTTCCAAAATGAAACTCAGACATTTCTGTTAACTTGATAATATAACTTAATTCTGCTTGATTTTGTTAATTGCTGATTCACATAATCACTAGAACTAATAAAACAAAAGATAAGAGAAAAATTACTTAGATATTGATTCGCAAAAGATATTATTACTGTTCATGGCTATTCTCCTCTGCACTAGTTGATGTGAAAATAGTTAAGTGACAGGATTCTAAGGAGTAACAAAAAGATATTACAATAATAGTTTAGGGCGTGTTTATCTTTCATTCTTTGAGATTGCCGAAGCCATTTTTTTGTCCTGCAAGACAAAAGATGTATCCTGTAATCATTCTACAGGTTCAGCTTTTAACGCAGCAGGGCGAAAAAATGGTTCGGCCCTGCGGGTTGCGGTTAAAATTTCGTCACTCTTCGTTACTTGTCGCTGATTTAGAGTGACTAAACCACGCTCCGCGCGCCTCGATTGGCAAAATTTTAACCGCAACAATCTCAAAGAATGAAAGATAAACACGCCCTAATATTATTTCATCAATTTTTATTGACTTTTTTAAATTAAAGTTAAGATCCATCTACTCAATTCTATATTCAATATCCGCAGGAGGCAGACATGTATTCCATTGCAACAACATCGACTCAAATAAATTGCCTCTCGATTGCTAAGTAATTTTTACACATTAGAAACTACTTTCTACTCTAAATAGATTCCGATCAGAGGCTTAACTTAAAAGCTTAAACAAGCATCATTGACTTCCTATTTTTTTATTAAATTATAGGAGTTATAGGTGATGCGGAGAGATCGATGAAATCATCAAAACATTTACTCCAATGTTGCACTTCAATATGTGAAGGCGATGGAGTATCACCACGTCATGAAAAAAACAAAGCGAACCATAGTACTTATGATAACCGACGACTTTGTCGTCAAGTGCAAAAACTTTCCCGGCTTGCAATAGCAGAGCTAGGTTTGACGAACTGGGATATCACTCAAGTTAAACAGAAACACAATAAGAATAGTTTATTTATTAGTGTTGCTCCAATCTGGCCAGCTTCTTTTGATGAATGTGAACAAGCTATTACATGGCTGAAACAAAACCAAAGTCGAATAAGAACGATTATTGCAAATGGTATTAATCGTAAATCAGTACCTATGCTTCATTTTTTACTAGCAGAGGATACAGGTTATGAATAAACAAAAAGCAACTTATCGCCATTGGCTGAGCGAAAAAATCAGTCCTGATTTACAACAACAAACGCAACGTCTTCTACATGCCAAAGATATCAAACATGTAAGACTAATGGCTGACGCACATTTAGCTAATGATGTTTGTGTGGGATGTGTATTAGCCACTACTCATTTAATCTATCCCGCCGCCGTTGGCGGAGATATAGGATGTGGAATGTTATCTATTCCATTTAATATGGAAGCTAGTTTTATTCAAGGAAAACATGTTAATAAAATTTTTACTGCGCTAATGAAATATATTCCAGTTGTTAAACAAAAAAACTTTTATTCATTCGACACAAGTCATCAGCTTTCGTCGAGCAAGTTACAAAAAATTGCAAACAGTGACGGTAGGCTTCAACTAGGAACATTAGGTCGAGGCAATCATTTTTTAGAACTACAAAGTTGTACAGAAACAGGGCAACTGTGGTTAATGATCCATACAGGCTCAAGAGCAATGGGACCAGCTATTCGAGATTATCATTTAGATCAATCCCACACAAAATCAGCAGGTCTTAAATATTTAGATGTAAATAGTCAGACAGGCCAAGCTTACTTACATGATATGCAATGGGCGAGAGAATATGCGTACAGTAATAGAGAACTGATTTTAAAAAATTGTCAGAATATTTTTAAAAAGCAATTCTCAGTTTCGGTAGATAAAACACAAATGATCCATTGCGATCACAATCATATCGAAAGATTATCCGTTAATAATCAATCTCTCATTATTCATCGAAAAGGAGCTTGTTCTGTCAAAAAAGGGGGAGTCTGCTATTATTCCAGGAAGTATGGGGAGTGATAGTTTTTTAGTTATTGGAAAAGGAAATAGCGATTCACTATTTTCAAGTTCACACGGTGCTGGACGCAGTATGAGCCGCCAATTGGCAAGAAAAACCATTAGTAAAGAGAGCTTAAGTAAACAACTTTCAGGTATTTTTTATCAACATGAAAAACTGTCTTTACTATCAGAAGAAGCCCCTATTAGTTATAAAAAAATTGAGACTATCATGGCTTTACAGAAAAATCTGGTTAAGATAACTCGCCGATTAAAACCTATCTTAAGCTATAAGGGTACTTAACCCTTTTAAAACCAACACCATTGTCCGAAGTATAGTTGGACAATGGTGCTGTTTAACCATTAATCCAGAATCATTCCTGAATATCACCATGCATTACCGGGTAGCCAAAATTCATCCAACCAAATATGCCTTCGTATAAAGTTGCAGTTTTCTTATATCCCAACTCTCTTAATTGATGAATAACACTATCAGCTGCTGCTCGTGGGCACGAGCAATAAGCGACGATTTGCACATCTTTGGGAATATCTTTAACAATCGCTTTGAGATCAGAATAATAAGGAATTGGAATCGCGCCTTCAATATGTGCTGTTTGCCAAACCGATGTAACTCTGGTGTCCAACAACACCATTTTATTTTTGGCTTTAAGCGCCTCATATAACTCAGCAGAAGAAACATATAAATTTTCTGCTAATTTAAAATCTGGATTTTTACCATCAGTATTAATCACATATTCGTCTGGTGTTGGCAGTTTTTTAAGAATGTTCTTCTTCATTGTCCAGTTCTTGCCACGACTGCGTAAAAAAGCAGTCACATTATCAATATCATCAGACGACAACTTTCCCTCAAAAGCAGGCATGGGTGTATCTTGTCGCCCATGTCGAATTGCATAACGAATAAATTCATCAGTATTATGTGCCAAAGCAGATTGGTTGCCTAAAGCTGGCGCCGTGATCCCTTCCCCATTTTTACCATGACAGCTAGCACATTCCTTTTGATAAACCCCCGCTCCCTGATTTATGTCACCATGTACTGCTTCAGTAGATAAGTCAACTCGTTCAACTCCAGATTGCTCAAACAACCAGTAAGTTAAATTCCAAACTTCACCTAAAGTCATCGGGCCACCAACTTCATCTAGATATCCGCCCATGGCAGTGCCTTCTCGTCCAAAAGAAATAGGCCTTAATATTGCGTGAGGAACACCGGATTCAAATAAACTTTTACTACGTAATGATGGTGCATGATCATTGACATGTCCCTGACGGTTTTCACCATGACATAACACACAATATTTTTTATAATTTGCAGCAGCTACTTTTGCTTGTTCAGCTGTTAAAGTTCTTGGTGGGGGAAGCTTATCGTACTCCTGTGCTACTACGTTTGAAGCAATAGGTATAACAAACATAAAAAAAGCAGCTAACCAATGTGTTTGTTTTTGAATCCCTAACATTTAATCACCATTTATACTCTCTCCAAAGATTGCCTAAGCTTACTTCTGCTCACCAGGAGAATCAATGCTATTAAACATTTTGTTATAATTTAATGTTGCAACATTAAAACTTCTATAATATTCAATAAAGACATGGGTTAATTTGAAGTTTTTAATCAGTCTAATAAAAACTCTGCTAGTAAACTAAAATACTCTATTTTATTCGAAAGATCATTATGTCCAGAGTCTTTGAGAGTTTTTACCTGAACTTGCGAGGAAGGAAATTTTTTAATCAAATTATTTGAATATTGAGCAGGAATTACCCGATCAGTCTCAGCCAGAATAACCAAGACAGGTGACCGGATTTGCTCAACTCTATCCAGTGAGTTGTATTTATCTAGCAACAAAATTGACATTGGATAAATAGGATAACTATCTTGTGCAATATGCTGAATACTGCCGTAAGGCGTTACTAAAATCAGTTTGCTGATACTTCTTTTTGAAGCTAAGTAAGTTGCAACGCCACTCCCCAAGCTACGACCAATAGCTGACAACTTTTCATGACGAGCATTTACTTTATCAAATATAACAATTGCATCAGAATAGAGTCCATTCTCAGTTGGCGAACCACTACTACCACCGTAGCCTCTATAATTAACTAAGTAAATGGTATGACTGGGGAACGAATTTTTTAGTTCTGCCGCACTACTGACCACAGATTCAGCATTTCCCCCAAAATACATAAGCGCATTTTTCTGTTTTGGATTTACAACAATAACGTTGATTAACTCACCTTCATTTGAGAACTGTTCAGTTTTATAGGAGTGACTATTTTCAGAGGTAGGGTAATAAATAAAGTTACGCTGAAA
>JAUIHB010000211.1 GCA_030432465.1 Gammaproteobacteria bacterium | reverse complement strand
TCGGGGGGAACGACCACTATTTGATGTGTTTAATGTTGAAGATGAAATTGAAAAGGCATTACATCGAAAAGTGCAGCTGAAATCAGGTGGCTATTTAATTATTGAGCAAACGGAGGCCATGATAACCATTGATGTTAATACTGGTGCGTTTGTTGGGTATCGTAATCTAGAAGATACTATTTTTAAAACTAATCTAGAAGCTGCATCGGCGTTGGCCAGACAATTACGCTTGAGAAACTTAGGTGGTATAGTAATTATCGATTTTATCGATATGAAAGATGAGGAACATAAACGTCAAGTGTTGAGAACATTAGAGAAAGCGTTAGAGCGGGATCATGCTAAAACTCACATTTCTGAGGTATCTTCACTCGGTTTGGTTCAGATGACTCGAAAGCGTAACCGAGAGAGTTTAGAACATATTTTATGTGAACCCTGCCCAACTTGTGATAGCAGGGGAAGTATAAAAACCGCACAGACGATTTGTTATGAAATTTTTCGCGAACTTTATCGTAGTGCGCGAGCCTATGAAGCCCAAAAATATCTGGTTTTAGCAACTCAAGAGGTTGTAGATCGAATGTTGGATGAAGAAGCTTCTCACCTTGCAGAATTGGAATCAATGATCGGCAAGCCTATTCGTTTTCAGGCAGAGCGACTATACACTCAAGAACAGTTTGATGTGGTATTACTCTAGTTGAATAAATTGATCGAAATGTTCCATTATTAATAGTTTCAACCAAACTGAAAAATATAAAGTGTAACTAACTAATTTAGAATAATGAGTTATTGAGTGAAAGAGAAGTCAACGAGCCGCTGGGGGAATGCACTAGTTTATTTTGTGAATAAACTATGGTTTTTGCTTGCCTCAATAATAATTATTATTGCGTTGCTTTTTACCTTGTTAAGGATTTTTTTACCTCAAATTGATTATTTTAAGGAAGATTTAGAAGGGTGGTTGTCCAATGAGTTTCAGGTAGACTTAGCTATCGGTAAGATTGATGCTAAGTGGCAGGCTAATGGGCCAATATTAGCTTTAGGTGAGTTACAGGTGAAATCACCTCAAGAGAACTTTAATTTGTTATCTCTCGATAACATACAAGTAAAAATAGATGGATTAGCATCATTATTAAATTGGCAATTGGTAACTGAAGAAATAGATATTGCTGGTGCAAAATTAAATTTTATTATTGATCGTAAACTGGGAGTAAGATTTAATTCTGTTACCAGTTCCAATGATAAAACTACAGCCCCTGAAGTTCAGCAAACAAGTCAATTAATTATTACTCATTTATTTAATCAAAAAAACTTACTCTTAACTGATTCCAGCATTACTTTGCAAACATTAGCTGGAAAGCAATTTAACTATGAAATTGAAGAACTCAATATTGACAACTTTGATGACATTCATCAATTAACCGGAAAGTTACGAGATGATTTTGGTGGGAAACTTCGCCTAGTCGCTGAAATATATGGAGATCCTTCTCTTGATAACAGTCATACTAATTTATATTTAGAAGCAACAGAAATAGATATAAGTGATCTACCTCTGTATGAAAAAGAGAGTGATTTAAAGCCTGTGAGTGGTCAGTTAAATTGGCGTTTATGGGCTAACTGGAAGGATGGGCGATGGGATTTTGCTAATGGTAAAATGAAAGTTGAAAAGCTCGCTTGGAGAAAAAAAACAGAAAAGCAGGTCGTCAACTCAGCTGAAAATGAATCTTATGAACTTAATTTTCAATGGCAGTTTCTAACGAAAAATGAAGGTCTATTGAGTGTCAATGATGCCAAACTTGACTCTAGTAGCAAGACTAAGTTTTTTCCTCAGATATTCGTTCAGTTTCATCAAATATCGGATAAAGATCTCCGTTGGGACCTTTCTATTTATGACTGGAATGCAGCTCCTGTAGCAGAAAAAATAGTAGATATTTTTGAATTACAAACTAATCCTCAAACATCAACAGAACTTCCTGTTCAGTTGGATATTGAATATATGGGTATAAGATTAGCAAAGCTGAATAATCAATGGCAGCCGCCTAGCTTGTTCGCAGAATATTCTAATTTAAATTTATCAAAGGATCTTATTTTACCAACAATTGATGGGGTTTCTGGGCGCATTTCTTATGCTGATAATTTTGGGATAGCAGAAGTAAAAGGAAAGTCGGTAAATATAGATATTAAGGACTTATTTCGTACCCCACTAAATTTTGATTCTGTAGATGCTAAGATAGAATGGTTGCCCGATGAGAATGATGAAACAGAAATCCATTTTCAAAAAGTTTATCTGGAGAACCAAGATTTAAAGTTCAATGCAAAAGGACGGTTTTATCAGCAGGAAAGTATGCCTAGTATAGCTATTCAGGCTCAATTAGAAGATATTAATGTTGCTTATAAATCACGCTACTTACCTGTTGGAATTATGTCGGAAGATTTAACTCGCTACTTAGATGAGAGTATTATTGATGGCAATATTTCTTGGGTTAATGCTGTTATTCAAGGACCTCTGAAAAGTTTTCCTTTTGATAACCCAGAAGGGGTATTTGCTATTCACGCAAATTTGAATCAAGCAAAGTATCGTTATCTACCTGAGTGGCCAGAAATAAATAACTTACAAGCGCTATTAAGGTTTGAAGGTAATGGTATGCACATTACAGGACTTAGTGGCCAAACTCAAAAAATACAAATGAAGTTTGCTGAAGCTGTCATCAAAGATTTTTCACTGATTAATACTCCTCTTGAATTATCATTTGATGCAATTAGTCAGGGTAACTTAGGAAGAGACTTCCTAAAAAATACGCCGATCAATCATATTGAACAATCTTTAAAAGAAATGAATTATTCTGGGGAAATAAGAACACATGTTTCTTTTAAGGTTGGATTAGATGAAAATAACCTGTTTGATTTAATGGGGCAGGTTATTCCTAAAAGAAAAAAATCGCACTTAGCTTTTTATGGTTTTCAAGTCGAAAACTTATCTGGAATTTTAAATTTCGATGAGGATGGCGTTAGTGAAAGCAATCTAACCGCTAGCTATTTTGGTGAAAAAATCAAAGCACATTTATATCGAGGAGGGGTTTCTAAAAAAGTGCTAACCTCCGGCCCATCTGAGTTAAGTATTGATGTTTCTGGACGTATTAATGAACGAGCAATCAAAGACTATTTAGGTAAAGAATTTTCAAATTTTTTTTCTGGAGTATCTCCATTTAAAACAAGTATTCACATTGCGCCTAAACATTTAGCTGAGAAAGTTTATGTTGATGTAGATTTAAGTATGGAGGGAATGGAGGTAAGTTTACCTGGAGTTTTATCTAAGCCAAAAAAACTAAAAAAAACTTTAGATTTACACTTTGATTTGGCTGACAAGTCGAGCATTAGTATCAGCTGGGATAAGTTTAAGGCGAAGTGGTGGTGGCTCAATAAAAACGAGGAAACTATTCATGATGGCGGAGTTGTTCTATATGATTCAGAGTATCGATTATCGGATATTAGCCCTAAAAAAATCGTTGCGGATCTTAATTTTTCTTCTTTAGATTTGAATAGCTGGACTGATTTTATACAAACAAATCAGTCCAGTATTATTGAAAAGCCTACCCAAAATATGCCTGAAGTAGAAATTTCAGTAAAAATAAAAGAATTAATGAATGATTATTTTGAGCTTAATGAACTCAATGTGAACTTTAGAAAAATTCAGGATCATACCGGTGACAAGTGGATGACTTCACTGATGAGTCCGCAAGGTAATTTTGAGTTGTTGTCAAAATCTGATAACCCTTGGCAACTGAAAATTTCAAATCTAAACTTGCGCCCAAAAAATAATAAAGCTAACAGCCACATTGTTGATGAAAATATTAATGATAAAATATTAAAAAACAAAGTCACCAAAAGAAATTTTTTGAACAGACAAATGTTTAAAACATTTTGGAATGATACGGATGAGCAATTTTTTGAATTAAATTTATTGTGTTCTAACTGTCAGTTTGACGAGAAAATGCTAGGAAATATTCAGGCCAACATAAAAAAAACACCCGAAGGCTTTTTTGCTGGTGGACTGATAAAACACCAAAATGCTCACCAACTTAACTTTGATGCTAAATGGATTTTCTCTGATGAAGTGTCAGAAGTTTTTGTCGAGAATAAACAATTAAATATGAGTGAACACTCTGAAGTGGCTGAAAAAAAAGAAGGGGAAAAATTATTAGATAAACAGAGTGCTCTGTCTGATTTTACGGTTATATCTTTCGATTTAGAAAGCGATAATATAGGTGAGTTATTGGCTCGATGGGATTATGTTGTTGGTATTAGTGATAGCGATGGAAATATCAATGGTCGTTTATGGTGGCAGGGTAATCCTTCTGACTTTTCGCCTGAAATGATGGAAGGGGATGCTCGCTTAGATTTTTCGCAAGGCTATTTACAGGATGTTTCAGATGCTAAAGCCAGATTGTTTTCTCTTTTCAGTTTACAGTCCTTATCTAGAAGGCTTCGTTTAGATTTTAAAGATGTTTATAAAAAGGGGTTTTTCTACGAGCAATTAACAGGTGATGTCCAAATGCGTGATGGCACTTTAGTTAGCGATAATATTTATGTTGATGGTAGTGCGGCTAAAGTGGAATTGAGCGGGAGTGTTGATTTAAACAATAAAGTTATAGAACAACGAGCTTTGGTCACACCTCAGCTAACATCTAGCTTACCTGTACTTATTGGTTGGGCCGTAGAACCAACAACAGGAATTTTGGTTTATTTATTAAATAAAATGTTTGAGCCTGCAATTGAAGTTGTAACTCAGATTGAGTATCGTATTCATGGCTCATTGGAGTCTATTGAGATTAGTGAAATTAAAAAGTCGAAGTCTAAAGTTAAATATAAAACAGAAACATTACCGGAGGCTGATGAGACTCTGGAATCAAAAGAAATCTTAGAGTCGAAAGAAACAATAGAGTTGAAAGAGTTAAAAAATTTAGAAAGTGAATTAAGCGAATATGAGAAGAACAACCTGTCTTCTAATAAAAAACTAGAACAATTAGCTTCTGAAAATGAAAACTAACCAAACTCGACTTGTTGTCGCAGCTATTCAAATGACGACCGGTTGTCATATTGACAAAAATTTGCAGTGCGCTGAAGCATTAATTAGCAAGGCTGTTGCTCATAAGGCAAAAATGGTGGTATTACCGGAATATTTTGCAATTATGGGAGAAAATGAAAAAGCAAAAATTGCTCTAGCGGAAAAGTCGTCATCAGGCAAGGTATATCAATTTTTATCGACGCTTGCTAAGCGCTTTCAAATTTGGCTGGTGGGAGGAAGTCATGCTTTTTGCTCTAATGAATCTGAGCGTCCTTTCGGACGATGCTTAGTTTTCTCTCCTACTGGAGAATTGGTTACATATTATGACAAAATTCATTTGTTTGATGTAATCGTTGAAAATAAGTTATCACACATTCCCCCCCGAAACTCTCTTGCAGAGAGAGATGAAAAACAGTTAACTAAAGCTGTAGAGCTTACAGAAAAATATCAAGAGTCTAAGTATTGTATGCCTGGTGAAACAATTCGTTACTTTGATTGTCCATGGGGAAGAGTCGGCTTAGCTATTTGTTACGATATTCGCTTTCCCGAAATGTTCAGAGCTTTAGTTCAGCAAGGAGTCAAAATTATTTGTGTGAGTGCCGCTTTTACGCATAAAACGGGGAAAGCTCACTGGGAGATTTTATTGCGAGCAAGAGCGATAGAAAATCAAGTTTATATAATTGCTTCTGCGCAACAAGGGAAACATGAAAATGGGCGAGAAACTTGGGGACACTCTTGTATTATTTCACCTTATGGTGATATGTTGGATGTGTTGCCAGTTGGAGAAGGAATATCCATTGCAGAGTTAGATTTTGAAGCTCAGTTGAAATATCAAAGGGATTTTCCTGTATTATCCCATATAAAAGTTTGAGTATTGAGGCGAGCTATCAGAAAGGTAATTATAAGAATAAAGTTAATTATAAAAACTTAGTAGAACTGAATTTTATGGGGTTAGAGCTTTCGATTAGATTTTATCAGGCATGCCTTAAACTGAAATAGCGTGAGATTAATTTGAGTCTCATAGAGTTAAGTGTTTTATAATAAAAGCAGTAGAGTTCAAAGCCAGCCAGGCTGGCAAACCGTAACAAATCAAAGGTAAAAACTATTTATCTTTATTTAAACTATGGAAAATAATATGAGTAATAGCTTAAACGTTGCACAACAAACGTTTTTAACGCCAACTGGATTAGATCAAACTGATTTGACTCGGGTTTTAGAGTCCATGTTAAGTCATCGAGTTGATTTTGCCGAAATGTATTTTCAGAGCTCTCGTCATGAATCTTGGGTATTGGAAGCTGGTATCGTTAAAGATGCTAGTTTTAGTAGTGATAAAGGAGTAGGTGTACGCGCATTAAGTGGTGAAAAAACAGGCTTTGCTTATACGGAAGATATTCTTTTACCAGCATTAGAGCAAGCTGCTCATGCATCAAGAAGCATTGCAGATAAAGGCGGAAGTGGGACTATACAGCTTATTTCTAGTCAACCAGCTAAACCACTTTATAGTCATCATGACCCTTTACTGAGTTTGAATGAAGAGCAAAAAATGCTTCTTCAGAAAACATATCGTGGATTTATGCGCAATGGTGCCAATGGACATGCCTATGACCCGATTATTGCAGGTGGTCAAAATGCCAATGTATTGCACTATACTGCTAATGATATGGCCTTGCGTGATGGCGATGTGTTATTAATGGATTTTGGAGCAGAATATGCTAATTATGCAGCAGATTTATCGCGTTCTATCCCTGTTAATGGTCGTTTCACCGAACGCCAAAAAGCGGTTTACAATGCAGTGCTTAAGGTAAAGAAAGAGGCAGAAC
>JAUIHB010000210.1 GCA_030432465.1 Gammaproteobacteria bacterium | reverse complement strand
TGATTACCGCGTCCCAAAATATGCCCTTGACCACCAATAACCGTGATAATAAACACCAATTTTTTACCTGCATCTAACAAAGATAAAAAATCCTTTTCAATAGCATCAGACTTGAATAATGCTTGTTGATAGAGAATATCAGAACCTAATAGGGTATTTTCAAGTCCTAGTTGCGACATAATAGCTGCGCAAGTAGAACCAGAACCAATCACATAGTAAACATCGTCTTCCATAAACTCGATTACCTCAGCAGCAATATCGTCAAGGACCAGCTCTTCTAACTCTTTACCGCCACTTTTAACCGCTTGCACATACTGTAAAGCTCCCGGAACATGGAGATAGCCATATTTTTTGGCCTTGACCACTCCTTCTCGAAAGGATGACTCATCAATATCCATCACATCTGCAGATAATAAGCTTAATAACTTGCCTTCGACCAACTCTTTAACCAGCAAACCAGCGGCAAGTGGTGAAACAGCATATACCCCTGAGTGAATTTTTACTCCTGCTGGGATCCCTAACACCATCTGTTCATCTTCACAGGCTTTAAATACATCACGAGCGGTCCCATCACCTCCAGCAAACAAAATCAAATCAACATCTTTTTGCTGTAATGCTTTTACCGCGTTCAATGTGTCTTGCTCATTACTAGGCTCATTAGCCTGTAAGACGACTTCATAATTGAGTGCTAAATCCTCACAGAGAGTTTCTCCCATGTCACCAGACACAGTAAATATGTGGAAATCAGACTTGTGTGGCACTAACTGCTCCAAAGTAATCCGAGCCTTGCTTTGAGCAAGTTTAGGCGCTCCCATTGCGAGCGCTTGTGAACGAATAGCTTCTCCATCACTTCCCTTAAAACCAACACGCCCACCGATCCCAGCATAAGGATTAATAATTAAACCAAGTTTAAACATGAGAAAAAATGAGCTCCTGTTTTTTATTATCCGTGTCGTCCAAATTAAATGTCTGAACAAGCTGATAAGCTAAAAGTTGCGCTCTTTTGGGCAACCTATCCAAATATCGATAATCGTTCATTTGTTGTTCAACTTTTTTTTGAAAACTTGCTGAAGCCTGTATACCGCTTTCTAAATTATCCGCGGACAAATGAAAAACATGACCACAAATCTGGGAAAATATCCATTCTATTGCCTGAGGCTTCACTTCAACCTGCTCAAACAAAGTTTGCTGATTTTGACTTCGTCCTTCTGGTTCATACCAATAGCCATAATCATCAAGCTTTCTTCGTTGCTCCCCAGCAATGCACCAGTGTGCAATTTCATGCAATGCAGATGAAAGGTATTGCTCTCTTGAGTAAATAATAGCCGGCGAGTTAGCGTTCATAGCCTTATAGAAAGGTTCATCGGCCCCAAAACGTAATATAGTATTTTCAGCTTTTTCAAAAAGTAGATTAAATTGATGAGTTAAAAACTGAAGTTTTTGTAGTTCTGTATACATACAACTATTTTAAATCAACATAATTATTTTAAATCAACATCGTCGTTTGACATAAGAGTTGGAACGAATCAACAACACTTTTTTCCTAAGATTCTACCTTGCAGGCTTTTTATAGAAGCCAATATTAACACGCACAAGTCATGCAAAGATGCATTATATCGAAACAAATTATAAGTAGATTTCCAAGTTAACCCGAAATTCAGGCATGAACCGCAACCACATTTAGCTTATTTAATAAACAATTCTTACTTTTAAATTCATCAAATTGAACTATAATTACCCAAGTTGAGATATTAATTTTCAAATACTATCTAGTTAATAACAGTTAAGACCCCATATTCAAATACCAACCGGAACCATCAAGACATTAATGAGTGAACAGATATTAAAAGTAGAAACCGATCCCCGCGACAGCGACTGCATACTAATTACCCTAAGACATTTACCGAAGAAACTGCACTTTTGGGGGTCTAAACAACCAAGAGTTGCAGTCTACAAAGGTCATGGTAATTCTTGGTACCATATCCCCTCCTTTAAACCCGCTCCCAGCCGTTTACTACCATTACTCAAAGCTATTTCTTATGGCCCACAATATAAGCACCTGCGTTATAAAATATAATTTTGCAAAACTATCATTGAAACTATCCACTAAGGCTTTCTACGAATCTTAATGCCCAGTTAGCCTAAATGCTGAAGTTTAGCCCCTGAAGCAATGTAGCGAAGTTGAGTCACCGCGCGTTTGGCAATCAATCCGCGTTGTTGTGACAAAGCATCTAAAGACTCTGCTCCAGCGTTAAAAACGATTGCAACCATTGCCTCAGATTGAGCATAAGAAGAATCCCGACTAAAGCCTCGTTCATGCAAATAATCAGAAAGCTCCACAATAAAAAATTGGATCTCTCTTGCTACAGCCGTTCGTAACGCAAAAGTCGTCCCAGAGCGCTCATGAAACAAAAGCCGAAAAATATTAGGGTTTTGCTCGGTAAATTCCATAAAAGTGTCAACTGAAGTAACAATCACACTTCCTCCCTGTTCAAATCGCTTACGCGCTTTACGCATCAATTGGCGCAATGCCAGACCGCACTCGTCAATTAAAGTCAATCCCAGCTCTTCCATATCTTTAAAATGTCGATAAAAGGAAGTAGGGGCAATTTGAGCTTCTCTGGCAACCTCTCGCAAACTAAGACTTGCAAAGCTTTTGTCGGCACTCAACTGGTTAAGCGCCGCATTGATAATGTTGCGCCGAGTTCTTTCTTTTTGCTGCGTTCTAACACTGCACATAACAATTAAAATCTCTAACTTGCAATCACTTATAACCACAAACTCACACATAAAGAGCATGACAAAACAAAAAATTACTGATGTTTTTGTCCACTAGGCCGATAAACGACATATACCAGCAATATTCAGAATCTACACTAAAAGTAGCTTCTTACAACTTACAAGTGTTAACCCAATTGATTTTATTTTAAGCGCTGATTATACTGACTTAACTTTTTAGCGTACACTTGTACGCCAAATATTGATAAATTTATTGTCTGATATTCAGCAAAACCACCTTTACAACGAGCAGTTAAACTATGAGTTCACCCATCAAAACTGATAAAACCAATAAGCCCCCCTTAATCTGGCTCAATGTCCTTGTATTTGCTTTGACGTTTATCGTCGCATTTATTGGCGTCCCAGTTTACTGCTATTTTTACGATTATGATATCGCAACAACTTTAATGTTTATATTCTGTACAGGTTTTTGCGGTATGTCGATTACCGCGGGATATCACCGATTATGGTCTCATAAAGCCTACCAGACAAATGCCCTTATCCGATTTGTTTTTGCCATAGGCGGTGCTTTTTCTATTCAAAACAGTGCACTTCACTGGTGCTCAGATCACCGTATACACCACCGTCATGTCGACGATAATGATCATGATCCCTACTCGGCAAAGCGAGGCTTCTGGTATTCGCATATTGGCTGGATGCTAAGAGAATACCAAACTCACCGATATAACGACTATAATAACGTGCGTGATCTTCAACGTGACTCGATTGTGATGTGGCAGCACAAATACTACTTGCCTTTGGTGCTTCTCACTAATATCGGTATTCCGGTAGTTTTTGGCTTAATTAACGACAACGTTCTGGGTAGCTTATTATTAATTGGTTTCATGCGTTTGGTCATTAGTCATCACGTCACTTTCTTTATCAATTCGCTAGCTCACATGTGGGGTAAACAACCCTATAGCGATCAAAATACAGCCAGAGATAATCCCATAGTCGCATTACTCACCTATGGTGAAGGCTACCATAACTTCCACCATGCATTTCAATATGACTACAGGAACGCCATAAAATGGTGGCAATTTGATCCAACAAAATGGTTAATAAAATCATTAAGCGTGGTTGGTCTTGCTTCTAATTTGAAAAAAATTCCTGAAGAAAAAATTGTAAAATCCATAGCAACGCTTCAATTTAATCAAGCACAAGGTAAGCTGCAAAAACTTCCACTGCCTAACAAAGAAGAAATTCTTAGTCTTATTGAAAAAGAATATGACATGCTGTTGAGAAAAATGAATTCGTTTTATCTAGCCAAAAAAGCCTGGGTTGAACTCACTGCTGATCAATTTGCTGAAAATGTAGAACACAGCCAACTGGCGAAACAGTATCAAGAATTAAAAACCAGCTGGCAGGAGCAACAGAATAATTGGAAAATGTTGATTCATCAGTATGCGTGAGTAAAAAAGGATTATTCACCTTTAAACTCTAAAAAAAGAGAAAATAAATGTTTAATCTTTTGTTTTCTCTTTTTAGTTGACTTAGTTAAATCAGAAAAACTTAAACGCTTACAAATTTAGCTATTCTAAAGATAATAGATCGGGGCAGTCATTTTACTGTCAACCACCTACACGTTCAATCGTTAATTACTCAGGTGTTTTATCAGGTATTTCTTATTTAGTGATGTCTGTCTATTTGTAACAATTACCTTTCATTCAATTTATCAAGGACGATAAATGGCGATTCCCAGAAAAACACAAATTGATCCAGAAACCCCCGGTTATTATCATTTAATCAGTCGTTGTGTACGTCGGACTTTCCTGTGTGGTGTCGATGCGGATACCGGAATTAACTATGAACATCGTCGTCAATGGATTGAAAATCGAATTATCGAGCTGGCTGATATTTTTGCTATTGAAGTCTACGCCTATGCCGTCATGAGCAACCATTATCACTTAGTGACTAGAAAAAGGCCTGCTGAGATGCTCACCCTGTTCAGACAGCGGTGTGCCACAATTAAGTTGAAAAGTCATAATTTAAACAAGGTGATCGTCATGAAACATAGCGTAATAGGTATCGATTTAGCAAAAAATAATGAATACATACAAGCGTTGTCTTTTATCGGGTAATCATATATGTCCATGATTATATTATCAATTACTTCTTATTTAAAACCTATGTGAATCATTCCAACCATCAGCATCTCTAACCTCATAGCCACTCAAGTTAGCATTATCAATGGCCATTTTAATTTTTTCATTAATAAATATAATTTCTTGATACTCTTTTGCTCTAAATAAATCACTGCCATGGCTGATATTATCATCTAGTTTCAAGCGAAAAACTCTTGCCACACTGGGGCCAAATTTAGAACAGTCGGTGTTTTTTTCATCAAAACATTTTATTCTCCCTATAACATTCATTAAAAAATGTTCTGAGTTGATACCATCTTCAAAATGCACATTGATAGGTATCGCTTGATAGTTTTCGGTTCCAGTACTTTCTATTGCTTTTACAAAACGTTCGCTAATGACAGGAACACCATCGACTTCAAAATAATCAGGCAAAGCAACAACCTTGTGTTCAGCTTCTACAAAAAGTTCATCTTTAGATCGAGGCATTGCAACAGGTAA
Source organism: Gammaproteobacteria bacterium (assembly GCA_030432465.1). Lineage (GTDB taxonomy): Bacteria > Pseudomonadota > Gammaproteobacteria > Enterobacterales > Kangiellaceae > Aliikangiella. The sequence goes on along the minus strand of JAUIHB010000210.1, from coordinate 1,614 downwards.
GCCTTTAAGAAAATCCATTCCCCAACCACTATCATTTTTATAAACAATATGGCTTACCAACTTGTGTTTTTTTGACTCTAATACATAGTTCATTTTTTTAATCCTTATTGCCCTCGAAAAAAGCCTTCGTCTAATTTTGGTTGAGGAAAACGTACATTTTCATCAATATTTCCTTTGCCAGAGTAAGTAATAGTACTGTTTCTGACTCCTCGAGTTTCAATTTTTTTACCTTCAGGTGCAGTATATATTCTTATTGCTGTATTTTGCTCCGAACTGTGCAAACACCAAGAGGATTGATTTTTTGCTAAATGATTAAAAGCATAGTTTTCCGCATATTCAATGGCATCTTTCAGTTTTCCTCCCACTCACTTTTAGTGAATTCCTCACAAAAATCAGGGTTAGTAATTATGCTTAACATGCGATTTATCATGTTTGTAACTTGAATAAAATAATCTTCATCATGTCCTGGGCCATGCATCTGTAAGGGCTTTTTGGCATCAAACGAATCCCACAGCGCCTTAAAATCTCCATAGCCGGTTCTAGCAGGTAGCCCAATGCAATTTTTTTCTCTGTTTGGATAAAAGCCAACCTTTTTAAGAAAGTGATTTAGCCTAATTCGTTTATCTTTTCTAGATGGTTTATCTGAGTTCTTCACAAATGAGGATAGAGCCATACAATGATGGCCTTGATATTGATAACTTGGAGGGAATCCATTGTTAGGATAAATAAATAACTTCTCTGATATTTTTTCTAAAACCCCCTTCATTGATTCCCGCTTCCAACCAGAATCACTGGGCGCAGTTTCCTTCACTACTTCTTTCTTTGGCTCTTCATGTTTTTGATTACAAATAACACACTTATCTTCATCTTGCATCATTGCAATAATTGAAACTGATTCCCCTAACTCCATCATGCACTCCGATGTAAACCAACAAGAATTTCGCCTACCGTTATAATATGCTCAAAATATTATAATAAGCTAAAAAAATCTGCAAAATTATCTCAAGTTTAAATGATTTTTTTCTGTACGCTTTTCAGCCATATGATAGTATCACTAGTGCTAGCGGTTGGAATTGGTCTGGCAACTCGTTCGGTTTATTTTAAGCTTTTAAGTCTAAAGCTTTAATCAGTGTAAGCAACCCAACGAGTGGGAAGTAAAGACCGCCAATCCTAAAATTAGCGGCCACCTTCGGTCGAGTGCTGGACACACTCTGTTGAAGATTGGTCAAAGTTTAACTCTTCCATACCGGAGAAAAACGATGACTTGCACTTATTGTACAATGTCAGCGCTAACAGCGCGAGCTCAGTTTCTCAACCACTGCATTTTTATCGCAGTGGCAAATATTCAACATAATCAACTGGTTATCACCTGCCTGAGCGTTCTACGGCTCACCTTTTGCTATCGTAAGAAAAAATCAGGGCTGACCTGAAAGCTGCAAAACCGATTTCCATAACAGAATTTTAAGTTTCAGATGAAAAGTGAGATGACTATCTCTGCGGATTAGCACCTGTAGTATTAACTTACAGTGTCGCATTACTTTTCATCAAAACCCAGTTTGAGGAACTGGGCGAACGCTTATGGAAAGGTCGTTTGCGCTTTTCGGTCAGTCTTTC
>JAUIHB010000209.1 GCA_030432465.1 Gammaproteobacteria bacterium | reverse complement strand
TATTTCGGTGAATTAAATTGAGTCCGTTATCTGTCGCTATCCATAATTGCTGATCTGTGTCTTCGGCAAAGTTCCAGACTGTATTGTTACTGAGCTGAATACTTGGGTTACTTGTCAGGTTCGCTGCCGATTTAAATAATAAACTATTGGGCTCCCATAAATAAGCACCATTGCTATCTGTACCAATCCACAGTTTTTGGGATTTATCAATAAAGAGTTGAACAATACGATAATTCGCATATTGTGGAAGAATTTTTGATAGAGAAAAAAGGTGTTTAAGTGTATGCGTCTGCATATCAAAAGTGTGTAGTTGGTCACCAATACTTAAAAACACCTGATTATTTAAGGTAACGGCTGCGGATACTTCTAATGGGGTAATTAAATCCTTTTCATGGGAGCTTTTATCAAAACGATCAATCAGTAAAGCTCCTTTATCGCTAGATAGCAAAAGTTGTGTATTACTTATCTGAGCTAATTGGATTAAACGAGCTTCTTTCAATGTCTCTGGCAAGGGGTGCTTATATAGCGTATTACCTTGTTTGTTTAGTTCAAATAACCCTTGGTTGGTTCCTAACCAAATAATGTGTTGGTCGTTGTGTGCAAATAATATTTTTATTTTATTGTTGACCAGTTTTTGCATCGCCGGTAAGGTTTTTAGTTCGTTGGTTTTACTTTCTAGCAGGTAAACGCCATTTCTACTGACAACCCAGAGTGAACTATCATTTTCTTCAAAAATATTAACGATGTAGTTACTGCTATCGTCAGTTGGCAAGTAGTTGGGGATATAGTAGTTTTTGATTTGTGAATAGTCGGGACTTATTTTGAAGAGTTCACTATAGGTGCTAACCCATAAGGCTCCTTGAGTATCTTCAATAATATTATGAATAGCTTCACCGGCGAGTTTGCCTTCGGCTCCAGAAAAAGGGGTTATTTGATTACCCGATAGCCGATTTAGCCCAGATTCTGTGGCAATCCAGATAAACTGGTTCTTATCCTGATAAAATTGGTTGATGGTATTCTGACTCAATCCTTGTTGAGTTGAGAAGTGACGAAAGCCTGTTTGTTTTAATATTTCTTGTTTAGCATGAGTAGTATTGGAAAAACAGCCGCTTATGGCGATGAGGTAAAGAAGCAGCGCTATGTGTTTATTAATATTTTTCATGCATGAAAGAGTCAAAGACATTGGTATGCTCTATTTTTACTACAAATTTATTCTATATTGTTAATGTTACCACTGAAGAATACATTATATGGGCTAATAATTCCGTCAATCGAACATAAATTAGCCGATATAGAAGAATAGTAATATTTTTTTTAATGAATTGATATTAGTGCTTGTTATTGTGGTGAGCTTTCGTTAGAATTCCGTCCACATTGATGCGGGGTGGAGCAGTCTGGTAGCTCGTCGGGCTCATAACCCGAAGGTCGTTGGTTCAAATCCGGCCCCCGCTACCAAATTCAGAAGATGGTTCTGGAGGATAATTGCATTGACAATTAACTTTCAGAACCATTTTTGTTTTAGGCTTGTTAACCTACCTGTTTTGTGTTTTCCGCTTTCTTTTTGTCTTATCTCCTGTATTTTATACAAAGACTTTATATTGTAAATTCGATAGGTATTTTAATGCAGGAAGTGCCTGCTTGAAGAAAAATAAGTATTACGAATTAACCATTTCTCTTTCATTAATTAGTAAATCAATTTGGGTTTTGACGCCTTTCATTAATTGTGCTGTTTTTGAGCCAGGAGCAATAATAAAGGTTTTCTGATTAATAATGGTGGCGACTGGCCATATTCCAAATACACTATTGCAAAGAAAAACTTCATCTGCTGCGTGTAAATCATTTAACTTTAATTTTTTTATTTTTATAGGCATGTTGATGCTCGGAGCTACGGTATCGATAATGAATCGGCGCATTACTCCTGCAACCCCTGAAGAAGTTAGTTCTGGAGTTAACAATTGGTTATTTTTGATAATAAATATATTGCTGGCAGTTGCTTCAATAAGATTATCATCTGTATCAAATGCTAAGCCTTCTGTGATCGCTTCATCATTCCACTCTGTTCGAAGAATAATTTGTTCTAAACGGTTTAAATGTTTTAGTCCTGCAAGTTCAGGGTTGCTGCTTAATCGATGTTTGCATATTTTTACAGAAATACCTTTATTGTAGTGGTCTTCAGGGGGAAGTGTTATCGGAAAAACTGAAACACAAATAGTTGGTGAGGTATTTTCTGCTGGGAGACGATATCCCCTTCCTCCTACTCCTCTTGTTACAACTATTTTTAAAATGGCTTCTTCCAACAAGACTGGAGTAATTTTTTCAATAAGTTCCTTAATATATAGCTCTAGTGTCTCTACGGCTAATGGAATGTGTAATTTTTGGCAGCTGGAAATTAGTCTCTCACGATGTAACTTCCATAGAGGGATTTTTTTATTGAGTAGCTTACAGGTTTCGAATACCCCATCACCATAACTAAACCCGCGATCAAGAGGAGATATGAGTTGGTTTAATATACCATTAACCGTTATTTGCGGCAGTGTAGTGAGCATTATTTTTATACCCTGATTATTTTTAGTACGAGCATAGTCCGAAAAAAATTAAATATTATCTAGGTATAACTGTAAAACTCCTGTGGGATGCCTGAATAATTTTCGGCAAATGATCTTGCTGCTGATTTAGAATTAATCATATAGCGTAAAGCTGAACTTTGCTGTCTGATGTGAAATGAATTTCCATCAACAGGTTGGTGAAATAGTCTTGTCGCAAAGTTAGAGAACTCTTCTCCTCGCCAAAACCTCTTGAGTGCATCGGTTTCATACCTATCCAGTAATTGGCTACTATTATTTTGATAATAATGTTCAATTGCTTTAGATAAAAGACAAACATCAGATACCGCAAGGTTTAGACCCTTCGCCGCAGAAGGCGGAACAATATGTGCGGCATCGCCAACTAGAAATAGTTTACCAGCTCGCATTCTTTCACAGACAAAACTTCGCATCGAAACTATGTCCTTTTTAATTATTTTTCCTCTCACTAGTTTTATACCACTATCATTCGTTGTTCTTAACTCAAGTTCATGCCATATTTTTTCATCATCCCAGTCGTCTAAGTTTGTATGTTTAGGGCACTGTAGATACATTCGTTGTATCTCAGGGGTTCTGCTACTTATTAAAGCGAAACCCGATGTATGTGATGCATAAACGAGCTCTTCTGACACTCGTGGTGATTCACATAAAATTCCCAGCCAGCTAAATGGATAGTCTTTATGGAGTTCTGGTCTTTTATCCTTTGGAATTGTTGGTCTGCATACTCCATGGTATCCGTCACACCCAATAACAAAATCTGCATTCATAATATAATCTTCATCGCCTGAATTAAAGGTGATCGTGGGGGATGTTTCGTAATTACTAATCGTAATATTCTGAACATTGTATATCAAGGGGAGGTTAAGGCTTTCGCGGTGAGTTAAAAAGTCTTTTACAATTTCCTGTTGTGGGTGAAGTGCGACATTTCTCCCGCCTGTTAACTCATTAACATCTATTCGGTGACACTGATTGTCAAAAACTAAATTAAAGCCTTCATGTATAACACCTTGCTTTTTAAAGGCATCAGAAAACCCAATAGCCTTAAGTACGTCAATAGTATTTTGATCGATTATGCCTGCTCGTACTCGGTTAAGTATTTGTTCTCGATTGTTTTTTTCTAATACAACTGCTTCAATACCTGCTTGATAAAGAATATGGGCGAGAATTAAACCCGATGGTCCAGCCCCAACTATACAAACTTGAGTTTTTATTTTCATCTTTTATTCTCTCAAAAAATAATTTATAAAAAGTAAGTTGTTTAAACTGGCATTGTTATTATTCAATTGTTTTTGTCTAGATTGATAAATTTATTCGTTTTTTTGCCAGAGTTAAAGTTGTGAATAATTATGATTGCCAATATCTTTATGTATTAAAAGTGTTGAATCTTTTCTTTTAAATAGTGTTTTTTTACTTACGAATATATTTTTGTTTTTCTATGTTTTGTTTTTATGAGTTGATTGTATTTAATCTCATGAGCAATGCAAGTAAAAATGTATTTTGAAAAAAATAATTAATATCTCGGAACTGCTATAACAGACTTTATGTTTTTTAATCTCGTTAAGAGAATAGAGTTTTCCTTGTTTTTATATTTTTAGGGTTATCTCAAAACGATGAATTTTTTTAAAAAAATATAAATTTAATTTTTTATATAACTTAACAGTGTGGTACTTTTGTGTGGTTGTTAGTATATCTCAATGTTGGTTTTCTGAAAGACTTCTGAATAACTTGAGATTTTTATCTCGCCAACGAATATTTCATGAAGAGATAATGTTGAAAAAAATAATTTAAGTACGTCTTTTAATGTTGTTGCTGCGATGAATGTAACATTAATGTCACTAATATAATGTTGTTTTGAATTTTTCTTACAAGTAGTATTAAGTGAGAAATAAAAATTATTTTATAAGTATTGGGGTGTTAAGTTTTTTTAGTAGCTGTTAGCTACTGTCGTAAAAAATAGTGCTTTAAGGGAGCTCATTTCGGTGAGATGACGGTTTGGTTAATATTATTTATATCATTATATAGATATTTTAATTGAAGCCATTTGCATAATAAGAAAATTAAAAAATAATCACTGTGAAAATTTTACTGATAGATAATTACGATAGTTTCACGTTTAATCTTTACCAATATATTGGTGAAGTTTTTGGTGTTTTACCTACCGTTATAAAAAATAATGATACTTCTGTTGTTGTTGATGAGTTTGATGCGATAGTTATTTCGCCTGGTCCTGGTACTCCTTTGAAACATGAGGATGTTGGGATATGTGAAGATATTATTCGAACAACAACTAAGCCCTTATTAGGAATATGTCTAGGTCATCAGGCTATAGCTGCTTATCATGGTGGCACTGTTGAACTTTCTGGGCTCCCTTTTCATGGGAGAATGAGCAAGGTTGTACATGGTGGCATGGGAATATTTCATAATCTGCCCAATCCGCTTGAAGTGGTGAGATATCATTCTTTAATAGCACAACAACCATTACCTAATTGTTTGATCAGCACCGCGTTTACTGAAGATGGACTTATTATGGGGATCGAGCATCGAGAAAAACCGATGTGGGGTGTTCAATTTCATCCAGAGTCTGTTTATAGTGAATGTGGACGTCAGCTTATTCACAATTTTAAGTCTCTTGTGGAGTCACACTTATCGATTAAAGGTCTTTCGCTTCAAAGCGAATGCAATATAGCGATGGTATCTCCAGAGAAAAAGCTTAAAAAATCAGAAATATGGCGTTGTTCATTTACGACATTAGAACTTGATATTCCATCGGTAGAAGTCTTCGACCATTTCTACAAAAAATCAAAACATAGTTTCTGGCTTGATTCAAGCAGTACAAATAATTCTGAAGCTCGATATTCCTTTATGGGGGATACTTCAGGCTCAAATTCGTTCTGGTTTTCTTATTCGGTTGAACATAAAAAAGTACTCATTGACAGTCATGGAGAAGAGTCTTCACTATCTAAAACTTTTTGTGATTTTGTAGAAAACAAACTTGCTGCAAAGGTTGAAGGTGCAGAAGATTTACCATTTGATTTTTGTGGTGGTATTGTCGGATATCAAGGTTACGAGCTGAAATCTGAAACAGAATCTGTTTTGAATTTATACTCATCGGCTCAACCTGATGCAGCAGGGATCTTTGCTGATAGATTTGTCGCTTTTGACCACAAAACGGGGCAAATCTATTTAGTTGTTATTGAAAAAAGTAATATCACCGAAAAAGCTAGTTCAGCAGAAGAGTGGATTCGTTGTATGTCTGATAGCTTGCTAAGAATGAAAAACTCTTCATCTAAAGATGATTTAAAAAGTCAATTGTTTACACATGAAAATATTGCAAAGAAAGATGTTGTTGAGTTTTATTTAGAAGATGATGCAAAAAGCTATATTAACAAAATCGACCGTTGCAAAGACTATATAAGGCGAGGCGAAAGCTATGAAATATGCATGACAAATCGACTTCGGACGACGTTAGATGTTGAACCATTTTCGCTTTATCGTATTTTGAGAGAGGTGAATCCTGCTCCGAGATCGGTGTACCTGCATTGTCCAGATTTTTCTATTTTATGTTCATCACCAGAGAAATTTGTGAGTGTTGGGCGAAACTCTGTTGTTGAAGCTAAACCAATAAAAGGCACACGTAAAAGAGGAGTGACTGAAGAAGAAGATTTAGCATTGATTAATGATCTATCAGAAAGTGAAAAGGATCATGCTGAAAATCTAATGATCGTGGATCTTTTGCGTAATGATCTAAATCGAGTCTGCGAAGCAGGATCTGTCTGGGTTCCTAAGCCAATGCAAATAGAAACCTATTCGTCAGTACACCAATTAGTATCAACTGTACGAGGTCGTCTGCGTGATGATGAATCCTTAGCGACACTCTTTGGTGCAACATTTCCTCCTGGGTCAATGACGGGAGCACCCAAAAAACGTACTTTAGAGATACTCGATAAGCTTGAAGAGTCTGCGCGAGGAATATATTCAGGATCAATTGGATATATGTCTCTAAACGGTGCAAGCGAACTTAATGTTGCTATTAGGACTTTAGTTGTAAATTCTGACAAACTTGAGATTGGGGTTGGGGGAGCTATAACGTGGCTTTCCGATTCAGAGGAGGAGTTTGAAGAAATTTTGATTAAAGGAAAGGCATTGATGCGGGCAATCGCTAAATATGCCACCGGAGATGAAAATCGCTATCTGGTGCATGGTGGTGAAGATAACGTATGTTTTGAGGCCAATTCGTTAGTCGACGCGTTGGATGATAGCTTTCAGTTCGAACAGGAAGCTAATAGCGTAGAAGAAGGATTAGAAGCGTGATCAATATTGTATCTGGAGAGTTAAACTACGTTCTAATTCGTTTATTGTTGAGTTTGACCATTTCTCCCTCAGCGAAAAAAATACTACTTGTTGTAGAAGATGATAACAACATTAGTGACATGGACGCATTTGTTCGTGATCGAATCAGAGCTTTA
>JAUIHB010000003.1 GCA_030432465.1 Gammaproteobacteria bacterium | reverse complement strand
GATAAGAAAATTGGCGAATGTTCAGCATTTACTGTTGCTTTAAGGCAACCAGTACCACATAACGCACCCTCAGATTTTTCGTCTATTAATGCAAACCTAGATACATCACCACGTCTACTGAATAGTATGTCACCTTCTTTCAAAATATGTTTAGCTAAATCGTTGGCTCTTGAAGTAGGGATCTTTGCAGCATTGTTCGTATTAGCTCTAAAACCAATGAGATCTTTAGGCATCAATACAGATACCCCTGTTTCTGTATACTCATGAGCATGAAGTTGGCTACCGAAAGGGCCTGTTTGTAATTTATTTGAGCAGACTTCACCAAGTGAAGTTAACTTCCAACCACTAGGCACCATAACCCAACTCCTTAAAATAACCTTTCATTTCCATTTCAAGTGCGTTTAATTTATTTTTATTCCTAACACGCAAGCTAAAGTTATTCATTCTCTTCTTCCCCATTGGCTAATTTTTCAGGGTTCTTTAAAGACTTTTTCTCAGCAGAAACCAAACGCCGCTCGACTTTTTTGACATCTTCTTCTGGTGGTAAGCTTTCTGGGCGTATGCCTCGACTTAACAGGGTTTGCCGAACAGCCTCGTTATTGGTGATGTGCTCGCTGGAAATTTGCTGCTCACGAGTCATCTGCTGTGTGCGTGCATTATGAATGGTAATTTCGGTAGCAAAGTCTTTGGCTTTAAGAATGATAGTGGGTGCAAAATCAGCCAATGGGCGGTTATTGGGTACTTGCCATTGTGCTTTCATGGCTTTGGTATTTTTACCATAAAGCGCGTGATCACCTTTGCTGCGAATTAGGGCAAAGTTCTTATTACCGCCCGTCTGCTCAAATATAACACTGGATAATTCTTTCTCGGTATCCGATAACTTTTGCCTCGCCTGCACACGTTCAGATTCCAACAACCGCTGCTCAATCAACTCTGCTTTTCGGGTCTGCATGGCAAAGTAGGTTTGCGCAAAGGCAACTTCCTGCTTTCTTGGATCACCATTCTGTGCAATCAGATAACAGGCATAACGGGTAAGCATAATATCGTCAATCTGACGCTGGCTTCCCGAACCCAGTTCGACCATTTTCCCGACGTCAGCAAAATGGTCTGCAATAACATGACCAGTGACTTCGCTGGCTGTTTTTGCCTTGGAAATTACGCTTTGAAAATTATCCCATTTACCATAACCTAGCAGATGTTGCAGGTCACGAGCCAACCAAAATTCGACTTGATTTTCAGTCTGTTGAGCATGACCTTCAAAAGTGGTGGTTAGTGATTGTATTTGTGACTGTTCCATAACTTGCTCCTTAGGGCGTGTTTATCTTTCATTCTCTTCTTCCCCGTTGGCTAATTTTTCAGGCTTCTTTAAACTCTTTTTCTCGACAGAAACCAAACGATCAAAATCACTTTCAAACAATCTATCTTGAATAATTCGATATTTTTCAAACTCACTCAGTGCATGCGCTTTGGCAATTTCTGCAGTGACCTTGCCTGCATCGTTTAGTACATCGCGATCGGTCGCATCAATAAAACGATTTAAGCGAACTTCCCAATCTTGCATGGTCATGGGGAGCTGGCGCTGTGCCATGTCTTCCGCAATATCAAGATAGGCTGACACTAAGCGTTGCAGTTGGCTGATTTCATTTTCTGCTAGATAATTTTTAGCAACCACCACATCAAATGCTTGAACTTTACCACTAGGGGCATCTTTCCAGTCAGTGAGTCCCATATTAGCTTGATTAGCATCGGCTCGATTGACAATGACTTCTGCAGCGGTTTGCCCATGAATTGCCCAATGCAATTTATTTTGAACTGTGGCAAAAAATCTTTGGGTTGCTTTGGCCGTCACATCATAATCAATGGCTGTGGCATAAATATCGGTAATTTTTTGGTAGAACTTGCGTTCCGAAAGACGGATCTCTCGAATGCGTTGTAATTGCTCTTCAAAGTATTGCCTGCCAAGTATAGAGCCATCATTCTTGAGCCGCTCATCATCCATGCTAAAGCCTTTTATGGTAAATTCTTGGATGATACTTGTCGCCCATTTGCGAAACTGTACGGCGCGTTCTGAATTGACTTTATAACCTACGGCAATAATGGCACTTAAATTATAATGTTTAGTGTTGTAGTTTTTACCATCTTTAGCAGTTATCCGAAAATCTTGGATAACTGAGCCCTCTTCTAACTCATTGTCTTCAAATATTTTTTTAAGATGATAATTGATGGTACGAACATTAACATCATAGAGCTGCCCCATCATTTTCTGCGAAAGCCAGACATTCTCATGGGCAAATAATGCTTCAACGCCTGTTTGTTCGCTCGCAGCGACAAAAGTTAAATACTCAGCCACCGATGAGCGTTGGATGGAAAGATCGGAGTCCGATTTACTCATACCCCAACTCCTTCAAATAACCTTCCATTTCCACTTCAAGCGTTTTTAACTCGTCTTGCAATTGCAGTCGTTCCTTACGAACGGCCACTAAATCAATTTCAGCTTCTTCCTCAAAAGTATCCACATAACGCGGAATATTAAGGTTAAAGTCATTTTCTCTAATTTCGTCAAAACTGGCTAAATAAGAATACTTATCTGTGGTTTCACGGCTTTTGTAGGTGTTGATGACCTTTTGAATATTTTCTGGAGTTAACTGATTCTGATTTTTGCCCGATTTAAATTCGCGGCTGGCATCAATAAACAAGACTTTGTCATCAGTTTTATTCTTCTTAAACAACAAAATAGCGGCTGGAATACCGGTGCCAAAAAACAGTTTTTCAGGAAGGCCAATGACTGTGTCTAACAGGTTTTCTTCAATCAGTTGTTGACGAATTTTGCCCTCGCTAGACGCGCGGAATAGCACACCATGAGGCACAACCACGCCCATTCTTCCCCCCATCTTTCCATGACTAGCAGGTTTAAGCGTTTCAATCATGTGACTAATAAACGCATAATCACCTTTGGTTTTTGGCGGTACGCCACGACGGAATCGACCATAAATGTCGCTGGCGGCATCTTCATGCCCCCATTTATCAAGACTAAAGGGCGGGTTAGCGGTCACCACATCAAAATGCAGCAGTGCATCACCTTCTTTAGTTTTTAACAGTGGGTTACGAATAGTGTCTCCCCATTCAATGCGGTGATTATCTTCGCCATGCAGGAACATATTCATTTTAGCCAGCGCCCAAGTAGAGCCGATGGCTTCTTGGCCAAATAAGGCATACTTTTTAGAGCCGTTAAATGAATTACGCACCATGCGGCCACACTTCATTAACAAAGAGCCCGAACCACATGCCGGATCACAAATTTCATCCCCTTCAGCGGGCTCTAAAATAGCCGCTAATAAGTCAGATACTTCTGGAGGGGTATAAAATTCACCTGCGGTTTTACCCGAGCCAGCGGCAAAATGTTTAATTAAATACTCATAAGCATTACCAATAATATCAAGGCTACCCACACGGCTTGGACGCAAATTAAGCAGGTCTTTACCAAAGTCTTCAAGTAAATGACGTAATAGATCGTTTTTCTGTTTTTCTGGGCCTAATTTATCGGTATTAAAGCTAATATCTTGGAACACATTTTTAAGCTTAGCCCCATTGGTTTCTTCAATCGCGTGTAGCGCTTGGTCTATGCGTTGGCCATTGCCCGGCTGGTGACGTTGCTCATACAAATCCCAAAAACTAGCCCCTTGTGGCAGTACAAATCGCTGCTTTGCCATCATGGCGTGGATAAGCTCAGGATTGTCACCATGGGTTTTAACTAACTGCTCATACTCATCTTGGTACACATCAGAGATGTACTTTAAAAACAACATAGTCAAAACAAAGTCTTTATAGGTATCTGAGCTGATGACCCCGCGGAAAGTATCACAAGCATTCCACACCGCTTTGTTAATGTCATCTTGATTGATTTGAAGGTTTGGCATTTAAATATCCTTTTTAGTATTCACTTTGACTTTGGATTTGAGATTAATTTTTTCACCGAGTAAGTTGCTGGCAACATATTGCATTTGCTTACTTCGGTTTTCTATTAAAGCGTTATAGGTTTGCTTCTCTTTCTTAACTTGATTGTACAAACCGATAATTGCGGCTTGTTCAGGCATGCTAGGAATGGTGACTTGCAACGACTCCAACACAGGGCGGCGAATGCTCAGCTGCAAGCTACCTTCAGCAGCTTGAGCAAAGTATTTTTGTGCCGGAAGCTGATTAAGCTGCCAAGCCAAAAATTCAGGTAATATTGCTTTGTCGGAGTGCACTTTAATGACAAAATAATGTGGGGCACACACTGTAGGACGATTAATGTCTGTAATACAAGCTGCGATATTGCGTTGACCCCGAGCGGCAAAAAGCACATCGCCGTTTACCAACCAGTCTGGAGACTTACGGCCTGTGATATTGGTACGAACTAGCTGATTCCATTCAATATCACCATCTTCATTAATATTTCTAATTTGAATAACATAAGCTTCACCATCCCCAACTTCTGGGATCTTCCCCCTGAAAGGGTGGCCGGCCTTTATTTCTGCAATATCTGACAGTAATCGTTTCAACTAAATATCTGCACCATTTAAAACATGCAGCTATTCTGATAAACAAAGGGTCGAGTGTCAACCATAAACTGCATCATTTATATGGTGCGGAAAATGAAATAGAGGTGAAAAGTCCCAAATACCGCGAATGAACAGACTTACGATTGAACGGATCGGGTATTTGTTCACTAAACAAGTCCGGTCGGCTGATTGCGATACGACAGTTAGCAAACAACACAATAAATCAATTTTGGAACAGCGCAATTAACAATTAATGATGTAAGCATTGGCAAAGCATCAATTTCTAGCAGATACAAAAAAGCCCCGCTGTTTAGCGAGGCTTTCATACTGATCACTAATCTAGAAAAACAGTAAAAAGTAGCAATTTAGAATTTTAGACAAAACGTCCTCGAAATCCTTAATAATTCATTCAAATCAGTTGAATTGTCTAAAATTTAAATACTTTGATCACAACCAAAACCTAACGATAATCATCCGGAGAAGGGCATGAACACATTAGATTTCTGTCACCGTAAACATCGTCAATACGATTAACGGTTGGCCAGAATTTTCTGTTTTCTTGTCCATCAACCGGATAAATAGCTTCTTTAATGGAGTAAGGTTTATTCCACTCTAACAGATCCACTTGTGTGTGTGGTGCATTAGTCAGCGGATTGTTTTTAGCGTCGTACTCACCCGATTTAACTTTATCAATTTCCTGTTTGATCGAAATCATGGCTTCAATAAAGCGCTCAACTTCAACAAATGGTTCACTCTCAGTTGGCTCGATCATTAAGGTGCCTGCAACTGGGAATGACATGGTAGGTGCGTGGAATCCATAGTCGATTAAGCGTTTCGCAATATCGACTTCGGTAATTCCTGTTTCGGCTTTTATTGGGCGTAAATCAACAATACATTCGTGCGCAACTTTATCATTTCTACCTTTGTAAAGAATAGGGTAGTGCTGGCTTAAACGTGCTGATAAATAGTTAGCATTTAATAATGCCATTTTGGTTGAGTGCGCTAGACCTTCTTTACCTAGCATGGCAACGTACATCCATGAAATCGGTAATATACCACCACTACCATAAGGTGCCGCAGAAACTGCGCCATTATTCTCACCGGTAAAAGTCAGTTTGCGTACTGAGTGATTAGGTAAGAAAGGCTTAAGATGCTCTTTCACACCAATAGGGCCAACACCTGGACCGCCGCCACCATGTGGAATGGCGAAAGTTTTATGCAGATTTAAATGCGAAACATCTGATCCCATCAAGCCAGGTGAAGTAATGCCGACTTGTGCGTTCATGTTGGCGCCATCCATATAAACCTGACCACCATGCTCATGGACTAAATCACAAATATCTTTAATTTGCTCTTCATAAACGCCATGTGTTGAAGGGTAGGTAATCATTAAACAAGATAAGTTTTCTGATACCTGCTCAGCTTTAGCTTTTAGGTCTTCAAAATCAACGTTACCTTCATCATCACAATTAACAATCATGACTTTCATGTTTGCCATTTGCGCGCTGGCAGGATTAGTTCCATGAGCTGAACTTGGGATCAAACAAATGTTACGATGACCTTCACCACGACTTTCGTGATATTTGGCAATAGCTAATAGTCCTGCGTACTCACCTTGTGCACCTGAATTAGGTTGCACTGTGACTGCATCGTAGCCGGTTATTTCCGCCAACCATGCTTCTAACTGCTCAATCATGGTTTGATAACCTTGAGTCTGATCAGTTGGTGCAAATGGATGAATACTAGCAAACTCTTTCCAAGTAATGGGTACCATTTCCGAGGTTGCATTGAGCTTCATGGTACAGCTGCCAAGCGCAATCATTGCGTGGGTTAATGATAAGTCTTTGTTTTCCAAATGCTTTAAGAAACGTAGCATCTCTGTTTCAGAATGATGCGTGTTAAATACCGGGTGTTGTAAAATTGGCGTTTCTCTTAATAAGCTTTTTTCAAACGATTCGTGATCACGTGCGGTGGCATCTAGACTGTTAATATCAAGTTCTGTTTTATCGCCAGTAATAACACTATAAATGGTTTGAATTTCTTTTTCGTTAGTCGCTTCATCAAGACTTAAACCAATACGACCATTCACATCAATGCGTAGATTAATTTCTGCTTCTGTGGCGCGAGCAATTATATCGTCACGTTGATCTGCTACATCTAAAGTTAATGTATCAAAATAAGTTTGATTCACTACTTCAATATTTTGTGCTTTTAACGCATGCGCTAAAATTCCCGTTAAGCGGTGAATTTTTCCGGCGATTTGTTTAAGTCCAGCAGGCCCATGATATACCGCATAAAAAGCAGCAATGTTTGCCAAGAGTACTTGTGCAGTACAAATGTTTGAAGTCGCTTTTTCGCGACGGATATGCTGTTCACGAGTTTGCATAGCCATGCGATAAGCTTGTCGCTTATTTGTATCAATTGACACTCCAATAATACGCCCAGGAATAGCTCGCTTGTATTGCTCACGGGTTGCAAAAAATGCGGCATGTGGTCCACCAAATGCAACAGGAACACCAAAACGTTGCGACGATCCTAAAACAATATCCGCCCCCATTTCACCTGGCGCTTTAAGCATGACCAAGCTCATAATGTCGGCACCAACTGCAACGATTGCATTTTTTTCATGCAAACCTTCAATCACCGTTTGTAGATCAATCACTTCCCCCGTGCGATCGGTATATTGAACGTAAGCACCAAAAACATCGTGCTCAGATGCATTTTTTGCGTTACCAAAAATTAACTCAAAACCATAATGTTCTGCGCGCGTTTTAATGACATCAATGGTTTGAGGGAAAGCATTTTCATCCACAAAATACTGGTTCGACTTTTTATTTTTGGAAACTCGCTTTGACATTGCCATAGCTTCAGCCGCCGCAGTTGCTTCATCCAACAAGGATGCACTAGCTAACTCCATACCTGTCAAATCAATCGTCATTTGTTGGTAAGTAATTATCGCTTCTAATCGACCTTGTGCAATTTCAGGCTGATAAGGTGTGTAAGCAGTGTACCAACCAGGATTTTCCAAAACGTTACGCAGAATAACCGTCGGCGTTTTTGTGTGGTAGTAACCCATACCAATATAAGAACGGTAAACTTTATTCATCGCAGCATACTGTCCAATATCGTCTAACGCTTCCTGTTCACTACGCGCAGATGGAATTGCGAGCTCTTCGGGTAAACGAATTTTATTTGGGACTGTCTTTTCGAGTAATTCGTCTAAGGATGACAGACCTAAATACTCAAGCATTTGCTGAGTTTCTTGCGCATCTGGTCCAACGTGGCGCTGGATAAATTCCTGATGATTAGATAGTTGATGCAATGTTTGTTTCATATTAATAACTCTACTGTTAAGCCGATTTGTCGCCTAAATCGAACCTAGAAAAACTGAAAAAGCCCCGGCTAACCCGAGGCTTATTCGATAATCTTTAACCAAATAGCCGTATTTGCAGCTAACTCGTTAATTAATCTTCAATTTCAGCAGAATAAGCTTCTGCATCTAATAGATTGTTGATTTCTGACTCTTCTGATGGCTTCATTTTGAACATCCAACCATCATCATAAGGAGAAGAGTTAATCGTTTCTGGTGCATCTTCTAAAGATTCATTAATTTCGATAATGGTGCCAGATAACGGTGCATAGATATCAGATGCCGCTTTAACTGATTCAACTACCGCGATTTCATCTTCTAACGCAACTTCTGTATCTACATCTGGCAACTCAACATAAACCACATCGCCCAATAACTCTTGCGCATGATCGGTAATACCAACAGTTACAGAACCATCGTCTTCTAGTCTAATCCACTCGTGTGAACTGACATACTTCAAATCGTTTGGGACATTGCTCATATTAAATTCCTCAAAATATATTCAATCTTTAAAAATTTGATCTTTAAAACTTGCTTGTTAAAACTAAAGTGTTTAAAAAATTCATGAATCCTTGGCTACAGCAATTTTACACCAAAGCTTCACCTTTGCGAACAAAGCAAGGCTTAACTACTTTAGCAGGAACTTGCTTGCCCCGAATTTCTAACATGACTTGCTCGCCTGTTGCTTTAGGGACGCGCGCCATACCGATACTCTTTTTTAATGTTGGAGACATCGTACCACTTGTAGTTTCGCCTTCACCAACACCATCAATGATGACTTTCATATGTGCACGAATAACCCCTTTGCCTTCCAAAACTAAACCGACTAATTTATTAGCAACACCCGCTTCTTTTTCTGCAACTAAAGCAGAGCGGCCAATAAAGTCTCTATCTTGTGGTTCCCAAGCGATAGTCCATCCCATGTTTGCCTCTAATGGTGAAATGGTTTCATCCATATCGTTGCCATATAGATTCATACCCGCTTCTAAACGCAAAGTATCGCGTGCGCCTAATCCACATGGCTTAACGCCAGCTTCAATAAGCTTGTTCCAAAAAGTAGCAGCTTGATCTGCTGGCACCATAATTTCGTAGCCGTCTTCACCAGTGTAACCTGTACGTGCAATAAAATAGCCTTCACTATCTGCCGCAACAAACACACCCAGACCCTCAACAGCTTGCTGTTGAGCTGATGATAAAACCTGATTGGTTTTCTCAATTGCTTTTGGGCCTTGCACCGCTAACATTGCAAAATCATTATTTTCAGTCACCGTGACAGAGTAAGCACTCGCTTGTTTTTCCATCCAGGCTAAATCTTTTTCTCGGGTAGAGGCATTTACTACAACACGATAATGGGTATCGTTAATATAGTAGACGATTAAATCATCAATCACGCCACCTTTTTCGTTGAGCATGCCACTATAAAGCGCCTTGCCGCTAACCGTCAGTTTAGCAACATCATTTGCCAGCAGTTTTTGTAAGTAGGCTTTGGCATCATCACCCTTAACTTCTACCGTGGTCATGTGTGAAACATCGAACATACCAGCGTCTTGGCGTACCTGATGGTGTTCATCAACTTGAGAGCCATAGTGCAAAGGCATATCCCAGCCACCAAAATCGACAATTTTAGCGCCTGCTTGATTGTGACAATCGAAAAAAGGTGTTTGTTTTCCCATCTTAATTATTTCCTACAAGGTGGCTTAATGACGGCGGATTATACAGGTCTATATGAGTCATGAGAACATGAACTACAACCTTTTTGTTATATGTGTTAGACAAATACAACTAGTTGAAAAACCAATAGAAAATGAGAGAGATCTTACCAGTTACCCTGATTTTCCATTTCAGTCCATGGCTTGGCTAGCTCAAGACTTTCGCCAGCTTGCAAAAGCTCAATTGAAATACCGTTAGGATCTTTCACAAATGCCATCCGACCATCACGCGGTGGGCGATTAATGGTAACTCCCATTGCCATTAAGTGTTCACAAGTTGAGTAAATGTTTTCGACTGAAAAAGCTAAATGACCAAATTGATTGCCCCCCTGATAATCACGATTATCCCAATTATGCGTTAACTCAATCATTGGTGCGTCTTCAGATTCCCCAATAAAATACAAGCTAAACTCAGCTTGAGGAACATCCTTTTTCTGAATAAGCTGGAGACCTAAACCTTTCGTATAAAATTGAATAGATTTTTCAATACAATTAGTTCTTATCATCGAATGTAGAAATTTCATGGTATTTTGAGCCCTTTTATTCAGTGATAAATAGTAGCTGGTATTTAACGATAAGCCAGCAAAATATGAATACAATTGTCAGAACACGAACAATTAAATTTCTCTCAGATAAATTAAAGTGTTATAAAATATATCATCTGAGATGCGCATAATTTTTTGCGATAAAAACGCATTTTATTTGCCCAAATTTTGTGATAATTACCATTAAAAATGTGACCTGCAACACCCTAAAACTGTACTCAACACTCACATCTGAGATTAATATCATGTATAACTAGCGGTTACTTGCTTATAACTTTTATATTCTCTATAGTTCCCAACTGGTTATAATTTATGCAGCACAAAATTGTAACCAGCCGCAAGCGGAAAACTGGTTGATTTTCCGTCCACATTATCCGTCGTTGTCTAGGAAATAATTAAAATAAGAGAACAGCCACACTTAAGTTTGACATCATACGTTGTTTGTCATGCCTAAGTCTCTTGTAAGATTAATTGTTTCCTGTCGTGTCACGTCAATTAAAGCAATAAAAATAACATTTCGATAGGATATAAACTATGAAAATAAAAACGCTACTGGCGTTTGTGCTTTCGTTTGGTGCCGTATTTTCGTCACTAAGCTGGGGTCACAGCGCTATGTATAAAGACTACTTTAAGTACGATAACTCCAATGAAGGGTTAACCGCAGCACAACTTCGCATGCTCAGTAGCCCAGCCTCACTCACTGATGTCTGTACTAATGGTTCAGCCAATGGTTACCCCTGTAATAAAGTTGATTTCCAAGCTTTTTTACCAAAAGCCAGCATGGGTGGAGGTTCACAAAACCTGAATGATATCTGGGGATGGACTGATCCAGTCACCGGTGCAGAAATCGCGATTGTAGGACGTACTCACGGTACTGCATTTGTCGATGTTTCTGATCCAGAGAACCCTGTTCACATTGGTTTTTTACCCACGCGCGGGAATACTTCTTCAACTTGGCGAGATATTAAAGTCTATAACGATCATGCTTTTATTGTTGCAGATGCTAACTATTCCGCTGGTTTACAAATATTTGACCTAAGAATATTACGCGATACACCACCTAACTCAACGCTTTCAGAAACATCTAGCATGAGTGACTTTGGTAACGCGCATAACATCGCAATCAACGAAGACAGTGGTTTTGCTTATATTGTTGGAAGCAATCAATGTAGTGGTGGTTTGTATATGGTCGATGTAACAACACCAACATCTCCTCAGTATGCGGGTTGTTTTTCATCTGATGGTTATACACATGATACCCAATGTGTTAATTACGCAGGGCCAGATACTCGTTATCAAGGCAAAGAAATTTGTGTCGGTTATAACGAAGATACAATTACTATTGTTGATGTAACTAACAAGAGTAACCCTGTTCAAGTATCACGTAGCGGTTATAGTGGCGCTCGTTACACTCACCAAGGCTGGTTCTTAAACGATGATCATTCACAATTAATTATGAATGATGAATTGGATGAGAGTAACAATGGAACTAACACAACTTCTTATATCTGGGATGTCAGTGACTTACAAAACCCCAGCGAAATTGGACGTTATGTTGGTCCAACAGCTGCAATTGACCACAACTTATATACCTTGAATGGC
Source organism: Gammaproteobacteria bacterium (assembly GCA_030432465.1). Taxonomy (GTDB): domain Bacteria; phylum Pseudomonadota; class Gammaproteobacteria; order Enterobacterales; family Kangiellaceae; genus Aliikangiella. Next base: position 30,129 of record JAUIHB010000003.1, on the reverse strand, counting down.
TTTGTTATCGAAAGTAACTATCGTGCCGGTTTAAGAATTCTAAGTAGTGAAAATATTGCTAATGGACAATTGGAAGAAGTTGCATTTTTTGACACCATTCCAAGTTCAGATAGTGCACAGTTTTCAGGTACTTGGAGTAATTACCCTTATTTTGCCAGCGGTAATATTGTCATGAGCGATATTGGTAATGGTTTATTCATTGTTAAGCCTGATTGGGATGCCATTGGTGGTAACCCTGATCCTGACCCAGATCCGGATCCGGATCCTGATCCAGGTAAATACTGTGCTGCAGCCAGTGAGAATGGCTCTGAGGAGTGGATTGCTAATGTAACAGTGGGTGATTTCAGTAATGACTCAACAGGTTCAACTTACACTGACTTCACAGACCAAACAATTTCCATGACAACCGGTTCTAATGACTTTACTTTCACTCCAGGTTTTGCTGGAAGAGGGTATAATGAACACTGGAAAGCTTGGATTGACTACGATGGTAACTCCGAGTTTGATCGTAGTGAATTGGTTTACGATTCTGCCAGCGCCTCACAAGATCCAGCTAGTGGAACCATTGATGTCCCCACTACTGCCAGTGGTGAAACTCGTATGCGTATTGCTATGCGCTACAAAGATGCACCTGATGCTTGTGGTACGTTCAACTATGGTGAAGTAGAAGACTATACTGTTTCATTTGGTAAAGATGATACCCCACCAAAAACTGAGACTTTTGAAAACACGAATGTTTATGACATTCCTGACAACGATAGTCGAGGCGTTAATAGTCCGGTTGATTCAACCCATGCTGGTGATGCTGACAGTGTTGAAATTGCGGTTAATATTACTCACACTTATATTGGTGATTTAGTCGTTGACCTGATTCACCCAGATGGTACGGTGTACAATTTACACAACCGTTATGGTGGTTCAAGTGACAACATTAACAAAAACTATACCGTCAATGTTGGTGCTAAATCTGCTGCTGGTCAATGGGAATTACGAGTACGTGATTTAGCTCGTTATGACTTGGGTACTATCGACAGTTGGAGTATTACATTCAATTAAAACTAATCGCATTAAAATTAGTCAATAATTGAAACAACGTGGCAAAGTCGTCGCAATGACGGCTTTGCCTATTGATAAAAGAAGAACATAAAATGAATAATAAAATAAAAAACTTAGCCGCTATAATCATTACTTGTTGCATGTTGGGAACACAAGCGAACAATTTGGCAGTAGAATCCACAGAAAGTATTATAAAAAATCCAATTGAACATGCTGTTCAACTTATGCATCAAGCCAATCAGGCCAATGAAGACTCTCGTCAGCTCATACTCGATGCAAATACCGTTCGCAAACAACTAAAAGAACAAAGAACAGCACTCATTCGAGCGAAAAATAATCCCCAGATAAATTCAAAAGAAAGTCAGGAAAAAATAGCTCAATTAGTTGAAAAATTAGAAAGCAATCAGACCCAAGGTGCAAATTTAAGACAACAAAGCAAACTTTTAAAACAACAAGCAGCCGAACATTTTGAAAAAGGGTTTGTTCAAAAATGGAAACAATGGGTTTCCAATACCGAACCATTAACCATGGACGATACAGTTAAAAATATTTTTGCGCATAATGCTCAGTTGCGTAGTGTTCATAAAAACATGCTGGAAAAAGCCAATACTCCGGAAGAAACCATCAGCCAGAAACGTGATGATATGTCATTACAAGTCCCAGCATTAGTTGAACAAAATGCTCCGCCAGATTTAAATATCAATGCATTTAAATTTTCCAGACAAGAACAGTACTTTGCCCACATTGAAGTTCATACTGATGAAACAACTCAATCTTCTCAATCAAAAAATGTTGCAGCTGTTCCACTAAACAAAATTCATCAGTGGCGATTAATGATAAGTGATATCAATGGCGAACCACTAGAGAATGTAAAAATTCAAGTAGAAGGGCATATGCCAGGCCATGTTCATGGCTTACCTACAGCGCCTGAAGTTACTCAAGAAATTGCCCCTGGCGTTTACCTTGTTGATGGTGTGAAATTTCAAATGAAAGGCTGGTGGGTTATGAAGTTTATCTTACCGAGCGATTTAAAAAATAAAGCTAATAGTGTCGATCTCAATCCCGATTTTTTTACTTTTAATCTGGTACTTTAGTTATGGAGAAAACATCAAAAGTCAATAAGGGTTGCAATCCAAGATCTATCACCATTGGTTTATTATTTGTTTTATTAGCAGCTTGTACGGAGCAGAATACAGAAACTCCATCAGATAACCAAGAACTAGCCAAAAAAACGAAAACTGAAAAAAAAATTACTTCTGACACAAAAGAACTATATCAGTTTACCGATATTGATATTCAATTTTTAGAACCTTTTTTAATTAGTAATTTAGGCGAACCGCCCAAGTCTGTTAGCAATCAGTATTCGGAAAATATTGATGCTGCAAAATTAGGCAAAAAATTATTTTTTGATGCTTCACTTAGTAATAATAAACAAGTCTCCTGTGCGACTTGTCATCAACCCAAACGCTATTTTACTGATGGTCTTGCATTTTCAAAAGCGACAGGTGTTACCAAACGTAGTTCACCAAGTGTTTTAGGCGCAGCTTACAGTCCCTGGCAATTTTGGGATGGACGCAAGGATAGTTTATGGTCACAAGCACTTGGGCCAATTGAAGATCACAATGAATATAATACCAGTCGCTTGACCTATGTACGCAATTTTCTGGAAAAATATCCTAACGAATATCAAAACGTTTTTGGCGATATAAAATTAGACCAAATCGCACAGCTTCCAAAAAGCGCTTCACCCAAAGGTAATAGCCAGGAAATTAAAAACTGGGAAAACATGAGTAAAACACAACAAGATTTAATCAATCAGGTTTTTAGTCATATTGGCAAAGCAATTATGGCTTATCAGCGACAACTGACGATACCACCATCTAGATTTGATCACTTTCTTGAAGCCTTAGTCGAAAAAAGGGAAGCAGAACTCCCTAAATTACTTTCTCCACAAGAAGTCAAAGGTTTACGACTTTTTGTTGGTAAAGCAAACTGCGCAAGCTGCCACAATGGCCCACTATTTACCAATTATGAGTTTCATAATATTGGTGCACCAGATCCTATCGATAAGCCTGTAGAGTTAGGCCGTTATCAAGGCGTAAAAGATTTAGTTGAAGATGAGTTTACCTGTTTATCTAAGTGGAGTGATGCAAGTGAACAAGATTGTGCCGAAATGCGATTTTTAAAAACCAGTGGCCCTGAACTAGTTGGTGCATTAAAGACCCCAACATTGCGTAACATTGCAGAAACAGCTCCCTACATGCAAATGGGACAGTTTGAAAATTTACAACAAGTTATTACTCATTATAATTTTCCTGCACCTCCAGTTTACAATCGAGAGCAGCATCCTAACCGTCCACATTTTGATATTTTACCGTTAAAACTGACCACTCAAGAAGTGGTCGAACTCGAAAGCTTTTTACATACTTTAACTTCACCGCTCCCTAAAGATGACCCTTGGTGGGGATTGGAAAAAGATATAGATTAGCTTTAGAAAAACATTTGAAAATTTGAACCACAAAGTAAGTCGATTACCTATCAGGTATCGACTTACAAACGTCCTTTTTGACAACATTCAATTAATGCAAATAAGGATTTGTCGTTAGGACTTTTTTCAATCAGTTGTTGATACATATGTACCGCCATATGAGGATCACCTTGACGATATTTTTTCCATGCCAGAATCATTCCCTTTTGATTGCCTGATTTTTCTTTCCTTAAACTAATGGGATCATTATCAAAAACTTCATATAATGTTACCTGATTTGATTTCCCTTTAATTCTGCATGTCGCGATAAAACGAATATCATACTCATTTAAATTTTCTAATTGTCTTTTTGTTTCCTCTGTAATCAATATTTTTGTACGGAAAACTTTGGTCATTGACTCAACTCTCGCTGCCGCATTAACAGTATCAGAAACAACCGTAGCATCCATTCTTGATTGAGTTCCCACAGTACCCAGCATCATTTTTCCTGAATGTAAACCAAGACCAACTTTAATAGGAGGTAACCTTTTTTCTTGTAATTTTTTATTATATTTTTCAAGTGCATTTAACATTTCAATAGCCGCTTTCAGTGCACTGTCAGCACCTTTAGGAAAGATTGCCATAATACCATCGCCCAGATACTTATCTATAATTCCACCTTGTTTATTAATAACCGGTGCAATCTGATTTAAATAACGATTAATAAAACGAAAATTTGCCTCTGGTGACATAGTTTCTGACAGTGTTGTGAATCCTCTGATATCACAAAACAATACCGTCATTTCTCGTTCGCAACAGTCTCCTAAGGCAATATTACTAACTCCAGTATCACTTAATTGCTTGAGCAGCTGATGTGGTACAAAGCGGCTGTATGCTTTATTTAAATTAATTAACTCACTTCGACTTTTATGAATGCGCGTTAACATTAAGTTAAACTGCTCAGCAAGAAAAGCGAAGTTACCGAAACCTTTAGTTGATAGTTTAAAGTTGAAATCATTTGAGATCAGGCGTGCAATTGCAAAGTGTAACTGCTCCAAAGGACGAGTGATTTTTCTTGCGAAAAAAATCGCCGCCAATAACAAAACAATAATAATAAAACTCAGTTGAAAAATGACAGACTGTAGAAATTTAGTCCATACTGCTGATACCTCTAACGCTGAAACTTCTAACAATAATATGCTGGTTAGATTTTTTTGTTTATCGGTAATTGGCATAAAAATTTCCAATCCAATTTTGGCATCTTCTTCTAGATGCTGAACAACTTCTACAGCATCACTCACGATAACTTTTTTCATTGTTTCAAATAAATGATGGTTTTGACTTAAGTAGCTTCCCGGCAAATGATATTTCTCGCCTTTCAAAACATAACGGAATTGAAATTCCGTTATAGTCCCAATATTAAATTTATATTTTTTAAAATGGCTACTGCTATCATTTAAGTTTAAAGACTCACCTGAAACTAAAATTCTCTGGTTCTTGGGAGCGGAATTTTCTATCGAGTTAAGTGTAGAAAATATTTCAGTTTCATTAACTATTAAACGAGTCGACTCTTCTTTTTTTAAAGTAACATGATAAATTTCTTTATTAATTTTTTGCTCAAATTGTTCCACTAGCATGCCTTTGTGCCAAATTTTTAAATGTTGGTTTTCATCAAAGGCTATTTCGATGTTAATTACCGGACTGTTAATTTGAATAATATCTCTGGGAGCTTGTTTTAAATCAACGCCATAATTTATCGCTCTTTCACTTTCCACATAGTTAAATGTTGAGAAAGTATCGGGAAGAATCTGGGTTGCAGATAGTTTTAAAAAGGTATGTTGTAACTCTTTATAATAATCTTTTTTTACAACATAAGGAGAGTTGAGAGAAGCATGCTTCTGATTATCAATCAGTGCACTCAGCGTGAGTGCTTGTTGTAGTTTTGAGTCAATAATTTGTCTTACATGAAACTGATAGGTATTTTCATGCAAAAAGTAACCACCAATAAAAAATATTAGTCCCAATATCATTAAAAACCAGCTGATCACATAACTGCGAAATTGGCGGCCGGATTTTACTTGCATGAGTTAAAACACCTCTTTCACTGCGTATGCGAGCTATGCTCGTCAAGAAAGATTCCATTCACCATTGTGCTATGGTTAAAAACATGACGATTTAACCATAGCACAGAAGATATTTTTATTTTGAGATAGTTATTTATTATACCCATTAACTTATTATTCTTATGGATGTCTGTATCAATTAAAAATTTATTGCCCCATGGCATAACGCATAAACAATTGTTTTGCAAAACCAATCTGATTTAAACGACTCATTGCATAATTTCTTAATAATGTAACAGGCAAGTTCTGCTGAGAAAATAGCTCTTTAAAACCTGTCATCGCATTTTGCATTAAATAGTTTTGCAATTTTCTTTCACGCTCAAAAGGACGTAAATTGGCACTTAAACCAAAGTCTCTCTGTAGATGATGTTGCTTTAAAATTTGTTTTACTAAGCAAACAACATCTTGAAAACCTAAGTTTACCCCCTGTCCTGCAAGGGGGTGAATAGTATGTGCAGCATCTCCGACTAATGCACAGCGCTGAGTCAGATAGTTTTCACTATGACGCTTACTCAAAGGGAAAGCCCTCACTTGAGAAACAACGTTAACACTTCCCAATTTAAATTCAAATGCTTTAGCTAATTGCTCACCAAACTCATCAGTAGTGCAAGACTTTAATAGTGAAGCTTTAGATTCATCAAGAGACCAGACAACAGAACACAAATTGGGGTGCGGAAGCGGTAAAAATGCAACCGGACCGCTCGCGGTGAACCTTTGCCATGCAGTATCATCATGCGGCTTTTCTGTAATAACGTTCGCCACAAAAGCTTGCTGCTGATAAGACTGTTCGGTATTCCCAATACCTAGCTGACGGCGAATAGAAGAGTTAGCCCCATCGGCACCAATCAACAACTTAGCACGTAAATGTTCACCATTGGTAAGTGTGACAAAAACTACATCAGACATATTTTCAAGCGTAGTCACTTCATTATGACTGACTAATCGAATATTTGAGGCTTTCACTAATTGTTGATATAGAGCAGCTCTGAGCACTTGATTTTCAACAATCGTTCCCAAAATAGGCTGTGCTATATCTGCTGCATCAAATTCAATATGGCCACTACCATCGCCATCCCAAACCGCCATTTTTTCAAAGCCCGCTTGTTGAACAAAAGGGATATTTTGCCACGCCTTCAATGTTGACAACCAACGTTGATTTTCAGGATTGATGGCACTCACTCTGATATCAAATGCTTCTTTTTCACGTATATTTTCACTTAACCAATCCTGTGATGTCAGACTAGTTAAATCTGATTGTTCAATCAACGTTACCTGTAAATCAGAGTCAACCAGAGCTGCGGCTGCGGCTAAGCCGACCATACCACCACCCACAATGATTATATCGGTGCGCGAACTATCTATGCGTGAATTTTGCGAACTTAAACTCATGACACACTCTCTTTTTTTGTCACCTTGCTCTCTGCAAATACCGTTGGCATATTTTTTCCAACGATTACTGGATTGACAAAGCCTCTAGTGAGTCTTGAAGAACGTCCCCCATAACCCATTGCCGAATTAGCTAACTGGCGCTTAGCCCAAGGCAATAAATTCAGCGTACTCATCATCTTATTTCGCACGAGCACTAACGGGTAAAACTCCTGACTAAATAATCTGGCTAATCCATCGGTTGCAGAAACCGTTTGCTGCCAATCCTGCTGCCTGTAAGTTTCATATTTGCTCAAAACGCTTTTCATTTGTGATACCAACTTAACCGTTCCATACTCTTTTGCCGACTGGATCAACAAATCATTCAAACCTGCCACATCACGCAGCCCAAGATTAACTCCTTGACCAGCTATAGGATGGAGAGTATGTGCAGCATTGCCCAGTAATATCATGTTATTTTTTACCGGCTTATCAATAATATGTAAGCCTAAAGGATAACTTGCTAATGCGCCTATCTGTTTGATTCTGCCAAGCCGATAGCCAAACTCTTGTTGCAACAGATGAATTAAGCTAGCTTGATCCATTGCTAAAATTTTGGCTGCTTTTTCTGGCGACTGGCACCATACAAGGCTCATTTGATTTTGTGCTAAAGGCAATAAAGCTAATGGCCCATTTGGCGTAAATCTTTCGAAAGCTTTAAATTCATGGGGCTTTTGCGTCACAATATTAGCAACGACTGCATGCTGGGAATAGACTTCACGAGAGGCTGAAATACCAGATAAGTCAGCCATTTTGGAAAATGTCCCATCCGTAGCAAGCAATAACTCGGCACTCAAACATACTTCTATAGCTTCCATCTCGTTGGTGGCAGACAATGCGATGGTTACCTGACATTCAACAGTGGTGTTAACAACATCCACGACATTGGCTGGACAGAAGGTTGTAATCAGCGGTTGCTGTCTTATCGCTTCCCATAAACAAGGTCCAACAGACTCCAAAGTAACCACTTGACCCAAAGCATCAACCGCACAGTCTTTAGCTGTTAAACGAGTGAATCCCATTTGCCCCTGATCAGATACGTGAATTTTTTCAATAGGACAGGCTAACTTTTCCAGTTGCGACCATAAATTAAGTGATTTTAAAATGGCAACCGACGATGCAGAAAGAGCTACAGCTCGCTGATCAAAGCTAGGGCTATTTGTTTGTTCAACAGGAATGGCTTCTATCAATCCAATGGAATAACCAAGCTGGGCATAACATAGAGCGGCTGTGGCGCCAATCATACCGCCACCAACAATGATTATATCGAAATTCTGTTTTATCGATTGCATAACGTCTCGATTATTAACCTTGATATCATAGTCTTCACATTTCACAAGCGCTCTTGCGAAGCTTTAATGCTTTGCAGGCTTACCAGAAGCCATAAGTAGTTCAATTTTATCGGGATGTTTAGGCACCGAATGGGTTAAAACTTTATTGCCTTTAGCAGTAATCACAACATCATCTTCAATCCTGATCCCAATTCCCCACCACTTTTTATCTAATCCTTTAGTTTTAGGCGCAAAATATAACCCTGGTTCAACAGTTAACACCATTCCTTCGGCTAAAATTCTGGGTTCTCGATCTTGTAAGTAATCACCAACGTCATGCACATCCAACCCAATCCAATGGCCAGTTTTGTGCATATAAAATGTCTTGTAGGCTTCACTTTCAACTAACGCTGCAACGTCGCCTTTTAAAATCCCTAAATCAACCAGACCCTGAGTTAATACCGCAACAGCTTTATCGTGTGGTGCAGTCCAAGGATTGCCCGGTTTAGCCACTTTTATAGCTTCAATATTCGCTTTTAATACGACCTCATAAGCCGCTCTTTGGGTGGCAGAATATTTACCACTGATCGGGAAAGTCCGACTGATATCTGCAGCATATCCTTGATATTCAGCACCAGCATCAATCAGCAGCAATTCACCTTTATTTAGTTCGGCATTGTTTTCTACATAATGCAAAATACAGGCATTTTCGCCTCCTGCAACAATCGAAGAATAAGCCTCATGACGGGCACCACGATTGGCAAATTGATATTTTAGCTCCGACTCTATCCGCAGTTCATTCATCCCCGGTTTACATATTTTCATTGCAGCAATATGCGCCTGAGCACTAATTTCAGCCGCTTGTTTCATTAATGCTATTTCAGCAGGACTTTTGATTAATCGCATATCATGCAAAATATGGCTCAAATCGATTAACTCGCCGGGCGGATAAGCTCCTTTTTTGACCATCGCTCTAAAAGTATTAATCCAGCTCATAATTTGAGTATCAAAGTCGGCATGATTGCCAAACTCATAATAAATACGTTCCCGGCCTTCCATCAGCCCTGGGAGGATTTCATCAATATCATCAATGGGAAAGGCATCATTGCACCCAAAATTTTTCTTAACTCCGGCTTGCCCTTCACGGCGACCGTGCCAAGTTTCCATTTTAGGATCTTTCTCGCGGCAAAAAATCACATATTCACCGTGTTCTCTACCCGGCAGTAATACCAACACTGCATCAGGTTCCAGAAACCCAGTCAAATAATAAAAGTCACTGTCTTGACGAAAGGCAAAATGCGTGTCGCGACTACGCACACACTCATCGGCAGAAGGTAAAATCGCAATTGAATTATTGCCCATCAAATCCATTAACGCACGACGGCGACGGGCAAACTCCGCTCTTGAAATCATAGATATTATTACCAATCAATTCTTTGAATTAACACATATTTGAATTAATACATATCTGACTAATACGTACTTAAATTAACACAACCTTGTGATTTATTGTTATTTCATTCCTTGATTATGACTGTACCAGCAGCCAACTCATTGTTATGAACAATTTTTAGTGGACAGTTGTATTTTCAGGTATTGAATCAGCATTATGTTTGATCACCATTTCCCAATAAACCAACTGAACAGCCACTTTAATATGTTCAATTAAAGTAAACAATGCTTCTTGAGTTTCTTCGTTATCTTCAGCTTCTAATTCTAAATTGGAAATTTCAGCCAGATCCATCAAAGATTCGTTAACCTCGCGGTTTTTTACTGGTTGATTACGCACTTGTAAGCCAAAACCTAATAAAAATCCCTCACTCCATACAATAAGCGCTTCTAATTGATCGATCGCTGCAAAACTATCATCGGGCAAAAATAAGGGACATAAGGATTCTTGTTCCCCGAGCTGCTGATTTGTCCAAACCAGCAACTGACCAATAACCTGTACCGCTTGTTCACCTAACGATTGTCCGTTATTGACCATATCTTCCAATATACCAATCCAGGATTTATCACTCTCATTGAATCCAGCAGATAGTAGCCCACAAAGGATCGCCTGAATTTCTGCTGCACTGACTTCACAGTCAGCATCGGCCAAAACACCTTCTACAAATTCATAATCAAAATCTAGTTCTATACTGGGTTTTGTTGTCGATCCCACTTGGATATCCTCAAAAATCTTTATTAAATGGCAAAATCTTACTCATTTTTATAATTATACCATTGACCGCAAAGGTCTTGCGCTCTATATTGAAATCATTCTAAAAAACAACAGTTTGCCATGAATACTTCAAATCTTTCACAACTAGAGAGTCGCGTTGCCAGACTTTTGGAAATGTATCAGACTTTGCAAAAGGAAAATACTCAGTTGCGTCGTGACAGAGATAATTTGGTAGAAAAAAATAAAATGGCTAGCACCAAAATAGAGTCAATGATAACTCGACTAAAAGATATGGGCTAAGAGATGTCAGAAATAAAGCCAGTAACCGTCCACATAATGGGCAACGAATATCACGTTTCCAGCCCAGCCGATGAAGTTGAGTCTCTTGAGCGAGCGGCAAGAAACTTGGACAAGCGCATGCGCGAAATAAAAGCGAGCGGGCGTATTGTTGGTACAGAAAGGATTGCCGTTATGGCAGCACTGAATTTAGCTTATGAAGTTGGTCAGGGCGGCAGTATAGATAATATTGAAATTGAAAACATGGAAAAGCGTATTCAAAAGCTTAATCAAGAAATCGAAACCATCATGGCATCCAACGCTCAGCTAGAACTTTAAAAGCCACCATCATCTTATAAGTTGCGATTATTTATTCTTTTTTTCTATTTAAAGTCTATTTTTTATACTCAACTCTCGATACTCGTTCAGCTTAACCGACCTTAAATAAAAGAATAATTAACTATAAATCAATGAGTTACTAGTTTACTCGCAACATCTACTAGCATCCAGATAGGAATTAGCGTTAACATACTCACAGGCATCGTCTGTCTTGTTCGCCAAGCTGTTGTAGTCCTTGAGCCGATAATCACATCTCAGGGAGTTCTTGTTAATTCATGGTGTGCAAGTCCGGCTCGTATCGGAAAGCCTGATTGCGTTACGGAATTCCCCCTTGAACCCTCGGGTTCATGGGCGAGACCAGCAAACGGCAAGATGGATGATGACTATTTAATTAAAAAAAATCGACTCTCAATTCCCACACTTATTATTTTTCCCTTTATTACAAATAACTGAATATTTACAAGCCTAATATTAACCGTTAGTGTATTGAAGTCATAATGTCTGCACATACAAATTTTGCCATATGCCTGATACCCAGCAACAATTAAAAACCCTTATTCGATCTCAGATCCGAGAAATAAGACGAGGAATTTCTTTACAAGCATCACTCGATGCGGGGAAGTTACTACGTGATCAAGTTTGCCAAAATACAGCTTACCAGCAAGCAAAAAATGTGGCTTGTTTTTTATCCTTTGATGGCGAAATATCAACCCAGCCTTTGGTAGAGCAAATACTAATAGATAAAAAATGCTGCTATTTACCTAAAATTAAGCCACTAAAACCCAATCGACTTTGGTTTATGCCCTACAGAGCCAAACAAGTTTTAGTTAAAAATAAATTAGGCATCGATGAAGTTGATCTCAATGTTAACCACGCAGTTCGAATATCCCAACTCGACATTATTTTTTCACCTTTAGTTGCTTTTGATATTTCAGGAAATCGATTAGGTATGGGGGGAGGGTATTACGATGCCACTTTAGCCTACCTGAGAAATCAGCCTGTTAAACCACTATTTTATGGTTTAGCTTATGCACAACAGCAAGTTGAACATGTGCCTGCCCAACCATGGGATTACCCATTAGACGGCATTTTTACTCAAAAACAGTTTATATCGTTTAATAAATCGAAAGGCTTAAAAGGAAAGGAAAAGCAAAAAGAGATCTTTAAATAATTACGTGAACTTCATTTAAAGGTTATCACTATTTAAAGATCTTTTAGGGTTAATTAAATCGACAACTTTGCACTAATCAGATCATTTACTGCATTGATTTAATTAACAATTTTCTACTATTTAACTGCTGAAACTTGAACTGCTGTATCGTTTGAGTTTTGTGCAATACTTACACCGCTAAAACTCGACAAAATCATGCCAATACCAAGTAACGCAGCCAGTACTACTAATATATCTGGTTTACGTTTCATGTGGTTCTCCGAAAAACTGCCTTTTTAACAGGCGTTTTTTATTATTATGAATATCTAAGGAGTCCCTTGCCAAACTACAAAGCAAGCAAAACTAACTGATCGTAAGTTATGCTTTATTTTTTATTATTAATATCAAACATCGATCTGATTGCTGTGATCCATTACTGACTCAAACTCTCTCAAACGCTATAAACTTATCATTATTGTTATATGCTTTTAGTTATTATCGGCAGCGCCAGCCTTTTCTGTAGCTTGCTAAATTCGCGGGCTATAGAAACTTGAGATAATCCAAGCGGACGAACAACATACTCCTGTTTTTTTTTCTGATCAAGCTTGTTTTTAAAAAAAATTGTTGAATTAATAAACAGTTCACATAAGTTATCTCAAAGTTGCATTTCGGCGGAAAAGTGAAAACAGTTATAATCGCGTTTAATTTATTGTTTAGGTATTAGCAACAGCTTTAATTTCAAATAAAGCTTACACTACACAGACACACCGCAACTTTATGGTTTTATGGTTATGAGTAATCAACAAGCGTTAAAAATAGCAGCAGCAAAAGCAGCACTAAAATACATTGTAGACGGCGAAATTATTGGCATTGGCACAGGTTCAACAGTCAATTGTTTTATTGATTTACTCGCCGAACATAGCCATCGAGTTAAAGCCGCGGTGTCTAGCTCAGAAGCCTCAACCAAACGATTAAAAGCGATTGGAATCGACGTAGTGGATTTAAACAATGCCCCCGATATTCCGGTTTATATAGACGGTGCCGATGAAGCAAATCATCAATTAGATTTAATTAAAGGCGGCGGCGGTGCACTCACTCGCGAAAAAATTATTGCTGCAGTTGCACAAAAATTTGTGTGTATTGCAGACGAATCAAAGTACGTTAAAATTCTCGGAGAATTTCCGCTTCCTATAGAAGTGTTACCTATGGCACGTAGTTATGTAGCTAGAGAAATTGTTAAACTTGGTGGAGATCCTGTTTATCGTCAGGGATTTGTGACCGATAACGGCAATGTGATACTCGATATTCATCACATGGAAATTATGCAACCCAAAATTTTAGAAGCTGAAATCAATCAAATTACTGGTGTCGTCACTAACGGCCTATTTGCTCGTCGTTCTGCTGATCATTTAATTTTAGCGACCAGCGAAGGAATTAAAGAATATTAAATCAAACGGCTATGTACTCTCAGGTAATCTTTTAAATACTAACGCTCAGGATTTAACTGGGCGTTTGGCTAATTTTCGCTGTAAAGTTCTTCTGTGCATTCCCAATGCCCGAGCAGCAGCAGAAATATTACCTTCCTGATCCTGAAGTACTTTTTGAATATGTTCCCACTCCAGACGATCGACCGACATCGGTTTATCGGTAATAGGCGTTTCAGTGCCTTGCTCCGCTTTGTTAAGGTGAGCCAGTATGTCACGTGCCGTTACAGGCTTGGCTAGATAATCATCCGCACCTAATTTAATGGCTTCAACAGCAGTAGAAATACTCGCATAGCCCGTCAGTAAAATAATCTGCGCTTGAGAATTCGCTTGTTTCAAATCTTTTATCCATCGTAATCCCGAATCTTCCTGAAGTTTTAAATCGAGTAACACGACAGGAGAGTTAATTTCACTAATCCTTACCAATGCTTCTTTAGGATGAGAGTAATGACTAACTTCATGATTAAGTCTTGCTAAGCTTCTCGCCAGTACACTGCGAAAAGTCTCGTTATCATCAATTAAGATAAAATCAACTGACATTTGCCTCACTCACCATTTTGTTTTCCCAGCCATGTTTAGGGCTGTAAGTACTAACTAACAACTGTTGCCTTTAATGGCAAAGCTATCTGCGTTTCAGTTCCACCACTAGCGATATCCGACAGCTTAACCTGACCACCAACCCGCTCAATACTGGCATTCGATAAAAACAACCCCCAACCTAGCCCGTTTTCTTTATCCGTTTCAGCTAAACTTACGCCTATCGAACGGCGCGTTTCTTCGGTGATCCCTTGCCCAAAATCAAGGATTTTAATCAGCAATTGACTCTCGGCCAGCACAAACGCTATTTCTATTTTATCACCGCCATTGGCGACACTCGCATCAGCCGCATTGTCTAACAGATTCACAATTCCTTGTTCAACACTAATTGGCAATGAAAAATAAAATTTATCAAAAGCGGCTTCCCAATGCTGTATCAATTGAATTTGAGGCCGATACACCAGCCAATTTTCTAGCAATTGATTAATCTGTAATTTAAATAATGTTGAGTGTTCGGTTGTTAAAGAGTTTCTTGGAGAGTCATCAACTTGTTTACCACTCAACTTCAACTGAGTAATACGGCTCTTTTCGCTAAGGCTTTGAATAATTCCTCGACACACCTGAATTTGTTCAGATAACAATACCAAATCCTCAGTTAAATGACTTTCGCCACTTTCCACCACCTGATACTTTAAGTCATCAATAACAACCGCCATGGTTGCCAGAGGAGTCCCTAGTTCATGAGCTGCACTGGCCGACATAATTCCTAAACTTAATAACTGCTCATCTTTCAGTTGTTTTTCATGAAGTTGCTGAATTTTCTTCTCCTGTTTCAGCATGGCATACCGAGCCAACAAGCCAAAAATTGCAATCAACACAACCGTCAATACAAAGTTGACCCACATACCAGCCATATGCATATGAAAAGAGTTTAACGGACTGGCATCGGTTAGCTCTAATGGCTGCTGGTAATTATTCAATATGGAGTACAAGATTAGCTGCAAAATACCAATAAAAATTAGCTCTTGCGGGGCTAGCATTAGAGTACCGAGCGCAATATAAAGTAAAAGCAGGTAGATAAAAGGATTACTTGATCCCCCGGTAAAATACACCAACGCAGCCAAAATACAGGAATCAAATACCAGCTGAGCAAATAACTGCTTCGAACTAGCCTGATGATTTTTTTTAGCTTGCAACCAACTATACAGTTGAAAAATAACTTCAATCCACAATAGTCCAACCAACCAAAGCAGAGGCAGTTTAATCGCGAGATACCAATGCGCTAATGCGATAAGCAAAACATGGCTCACAATAGCGACCAAACGCACTCGATTAAGAATCACAGCATGATCCAGATTAAAATTGGCCTTAGAGGTATCGAAAAAATTCAGCATCATTTCTGTTCAAACTTAGCAAACATTCAGGTTTAACAACTCTTCAAATTTAGCAGCTAACCAGATTTAACCGCTATTTTGTCATCTTAACAACTTATCAATTGCGAATCGCTTTATTCTATCAGCTCCATATCAAAGACTGATGCGACAATTGGTCGCATAGGCAACAAGTCACTTAATAGTTAAGATACTTACTGCTTTATTTTTCAATTAGTTATAAACAATGAATTACCCAATTAAAAAAACCAATGTTTTAGTTTGTTGCCTGTTAAGCACCCATTCTGCATTGGTGTTACCACAAGACACGACCTCAAATGACACAAAAAAGCAACATTCGACCAATAAGCTCGTTATTACCGGCTCACCAATGCAACAAAAAATTGAAGGACACCAAACCCAACTTGATGATTACGATAACCAAGTAATTATTGATGCAGGTGATTTATTAACCCGAATTGCCGGATTTTCAGCGAGCAGAGCGGGCGCGCACGGAACCGATCCTGTACTACGCGGCCAGTCACAAACTCGCATAAACCTTTTGCAACAAGGTGCTTTTTTACATGGCGCAGGTCCTAATCGTATGGATTCTCCAGGCGCTTATACTGAACCTTTTGGTTGGGATGAAGTACAAATTATCAAAGGTGTCGAAACTTTAACTTTAGGCTCCGGCGGAACCGCAGGTAGCATCAACTTTAAGCGTCTGAAGCCACAACTGAGCGAAAGTCCACAAGGCAAAGCCATGTTAGCCTATTCGCCAGATTTTTATAAAGCAGGTATCGATATGAGCGCAGGTAGCCAACAAGGCTACTTCAGGCTCATCAGCCAAATCATTGATCAGGATAGCTATCAAGATGGTGATGGACAAACCACCCGTACCGCTTTTAAAACTTTGACTAACACTTTAATTACAGGCTACACACCTAATAATGAAGATGAGCTACGTCTATCAATCATGGCGAATCGCGGCAGTGATGCATTATTTGCAGGCACCATGATGGATGGACCAACAACCGATATGGATGCCATTCAACTGTTATATCTACAAGGAGATCAATTAGGTAACCGCTTTAGTGAATATCAAGTGTATTGGAATGATGCACACCATGTAATGGATAACTATAGTCTGCGTCAACAAACAGCACCAATGCGAATGCTCACTGACGCCAAAGCAACCACAACAGGCGCAAAATGGCTTACCCACTGGGAAACAGGTCAATGGATCTGGCAAACCAGTGCTGACTGGCAAAACGTCCAGCGTCAGGCCGATCGCTTTATGGGTATGGTGGGCACTCCGGTCAATTTACAAGCCACAATTTGGCCAGACAATGAATTAGATATCAAAGGGGTAGCTTTAGATGCCGAATATCAGTTCAGTCAGAAAACCCGGCTAAAATCTGGGGTTCGTTTTGATCGAATTGAAGCCAGCGCTAATGCCCTCAACACAACAATAGGACAGGCTTTATATCAGGTTTACTATCCACAGACTCCCGCAAGCAGGAAAGAAAGCAATTGGAGTGGATTTTCACGCTTTTATCATCAAACAGAGCAAGGCTTATACTGGTTAGGGCTAAGTTCTGTGGTAAGAACTGCTGATGCTACCGAACGCTATGTAGGTGCCGCCAACATGATCCCCATGATGCGTTGGGTAGGCAACCCCGATATTTCTCCTGAACGACATAACCAACTAGAAGCTGGTGCGAAATGGCCACTCTCAAAAGGCTGGGTAGAATTGAGTATTTATCACAACAATGTAAATGACTTTATCCTACGCGATAGAGCTAGAATGCAGCCAAGCATTATCGTGATGGATATGGCCACCATTTATCGCAATGTTGACGCAACACTCAATGGATTAGAGTTAAGTACACGTTATTCACTAACCGAAAACTGGCATCTACACGGCAATCTAGCCTATGTAAAAGGCACCCACTCCAACGATGATCAACCTTTGTATCAAATACCACCTATCGAAGGATTACTACAAATTAACTACGAACAACCAAACATAACTTACTGGTTAGACGTTAGATTTGCACGAGAGCAAAACGATGTTGACGATAACATGATGCAAGGCAGTGCCTTGGACGCAGGGGAGTCAGATAGCTGGACAGCATTAGACTTTAAACTCCGCTACGACCTTGCGAATGACTGGCAACTTTCTGCAGGGATCAATAATTTATTAGACACCACGTACGCCTACCATGTCAGTCGCGCAAATAGCGATCCCTTTAACCCACAGGCTGTCAGAGTTAACGAGCCGGGCAGACAAATCTGGGGGTCAATACTTTATCGATTTTAACCGTTAATTGGTACGACTTAAGCGATTAGTTGTACCTGCATAACTGAAAACAGCTTTCCTATCGATTTGTACCAGTTTAGACTTGTCTAATACTGGTATTTTTTTATGAAGGCAAAAGTAATGAGTGAAACAAGACCCACCAAGCAAGCAGAAGTTATGGTTAACTGGAATTTAGTTTTCCCCAATCAGGCTAACCCCAGTGGCAACATGTTTGGTGGTGATGTTATGGCAATAATGGATACTACCGCAGCCATGGCAGCCAAACGCTTTAGTGAAAGAGAGGTTTCAACCGTCACAGTAGAAGCGGTTCATTTTGCCAAACCCATCATGGTTGGCGACAACATAAAAACCACCGCACGAGTTGTTGCCGTTGGTAACAGTTCAATGATGGTAAAAGCCGATGTTTATCGCGATATTGGCGGTAACAAATTAATGCGTTGTGTAAGTGCTTTTTTGAATTTTGTAGCTTTTGATTATCAAAGACAACCCACTCAAGTCCCACTTTTAGAACTAACTCCAGAAGACGAAAAAGCTCACAAAATGGCATTAGTCATAAAAAAATCGGCGGAAGAAAGAGCAGAATTATTAAAACAAATAGAAGCAGGTTAATTTAATCAAATAGTCAGGAGTAACACTCTACTCCTGACGGCCTATATAAAATCCAATATATAATTGCAGTGAATGTAAAGCTGAGCTTTTTTTACTTGATTAATCAGTCATATAACTATCTGTAAAATTACTGTTTTTCTCTTCAAGCAAGTATCGCATTTCGAAATCAACCACACTTTTATTCTGAGCATGCTTAGACGATTTTACAAAAAAACACTGTCGAGAAAAGCTCAGTAAGCATACAACGTCAATGAAAAATTTAATTAATAATAATAGGAAAAATAAAAATGACTACAAAGCGCCTCATTCGATGTTGTATTCTTTTCTCTCATAGATTAATACCATTAGTTCTTATATTACTGACAATTAATACACCCACTGTATTCTCCCAAAATCAGGTTGATCCTGTTAATGGAGTTGACTTTCCTTTTGCAAAAATAAATACCACCCAATTGTCTTCTAATAGTTTTGAGTTTACCGATAACAGTTCTTCGGCAAATGGCTTAATAGTACGAAGAGACTGGTATCATAATTTTATTAAAGTATCTTCAGGTGAAGTGTTTAATATTACATTTGAAGATGGGTATCATGTTATTGAACTTAGAGTTACGGATGAGCTAGGAAAAAAGAGAACTGCCTACGTCTCAAAATTTATTAATGATGGGCCACCGATACCAGTCCCCGACAAGGAATATCTTACCCGTACAGTCTCAGGAAATTCAGATACCGTAATCACTGAGCAACTTTTGATAAAAGACAGTTATTATCATGTCCAGGTACAACTAGAAGGCGGTTGGGGAAATGCCGATTTAAAAGTATTTGCTGACGAACAAACTGAATCACTATGCAATGCTCACTCAAAGTACGATGAATACTGCATTATCGAAAATCCAAAACAATACTCAAAACTCACAATAAAAGTGATTGGTGTTTCTGATTTTGGCAATGCGCGATTGAAAATAGTAGATCAATCAACTATGCCACCTCCGCCGCCTTTTACTCCAATAAATAATACTGACTTTATCTCATTCGATGTGATTGAAGAAACACCAGAAGGCAAACTCATTCAGTTTACTAATACATACATACCTAGTCCGAACTCTGAAGCAAAATCATATTGGAATTTTGGTGACTATACTGTATCAGATGAACAAATTACGACCCATTTTTTTAGACACAATGAACCAATTACAGTCAACTTATATCATATCGAATTTTATTCTTTTATTTATCATGACTCACTTACAATCGACACACCTGATTATCCATTATTGAAAAATAACGAACCTATAGATAACTTATCAGGCAATAAGGGAAGCACACAGTATTTCAAAGTAGAAATACCATATAACACAAGTCAGTTAAAAGTGAGAATTTTTGGTAACCAAGGTGATGCTGATCTGTATGTTTTACAAGGAGAAATACCAACAGAAAATAATTATGACTGTCGCCCTTACCGTTGGGGGAGTTATGAGTCCTGTTATTTTTATCGGCCAAATCAAGGCACATACTATGTTATGCTCAAAGCCTATAGTGATTTTAAAAATGTAAGCCTTGTCGCGCGATATTAACATTAACAAATAGTCATCTGACTTTTATTATAGCTTTATGAAAAGTCAGGTGACCTAAACTTAAGCAGCATCTTCCTCACTTACAACAATACTTCAACACTTAAAATCGCTTTATTATTTTGGACAAAGCAGATTTAAAAACATTTTTTTGTCAAGTTAACACCAACATTGTATTATTCATAAATCGCTCATTTAGTCAGGTAAAACTTAAGGGTGATTTATCTGTTAGACGGGTAAAAAATAATCATGAACAAAAAAGAAGTATAGACGTAGAAATTAAGTAATCGTTATAGTGGTATTCAGAGACAAAATATACATTTATTAATCGAAGTTAATATGAGAAAGTTAATTTATTTACTATTGCTTTCAGTTTCAAATGGAGTGTTGGCAGATTGTACAAGTGGGCAATGTATTGGTTAAAATAACACGAATGTATAAAGCCTAAAAAGTTAAAATTCACTCAACAAATAACGATAGGATAAGAGAGAAACAGCATGGTAAGTCGAATAGTTACAGCCATTTACGTCAATGATTTAAACCTCTCAAAAAAATTTTACTGTGATCTACTTGGACTTGAGAAAACATTTGAGGCGGATTGGATCGTGCAATTGACATCACCAATAAATAAGGATATTAACCTAACCTTACAACCCGTCAATGATCAACTCATACCTTTAGATTTTCAAAAACAGCCGCAAGGGTTTAGTGTTGCTTTTGTAGTTAACAATTGTGATGAGATCTATGCTAAAGCTCTTTCGCTTAACTTAAATATTGTTCAAAAACCAATGAACGAAATCTATGGTCAACGTCGATTTCTTACCACAGATCCAGATGGTGTATTGGTAGACATAAGCTCAGAATGCGAACCTTCTCCTGAATTTATGGAAAAATATTTTGGAGCATAAGATAACTAAAAAATTATGTGACACTCTTTTTATTACTATAAATATTCAGCACAACACTTTTCAACGCAGATGATGAATAAGGTTATTTTGGAAGTTTACGTTTACGCTACTTTGGTGAAAGACCACTAAATGAAGAAGGCTCGGTTACGTCAGATAGTAGCCACGTAATTAACTTGCGATCAGGACATCGCTGGGATAATTGGAATCTTAAAGCAGATTTAGTCAATTTACTAGATAGTCGTGATAGTGACATCGATTATTTTTATGAATCACAATTAGCCTCGGAATCTCAGCCAGTCGAAGACTTTCATTTTCATCCTTTTGAACCAAGAACCTATCGAGTTACTTTAAGTTATCGCTTTTAATTTATATATTCAACTCATAGAAATACCTCCTCAATTTATAATGTTTTAAGTTGGGGAATAAAGTTTTCATATTGATAAAATTTGACACCTTCAAACATGGATAACTTCAATAAATGCTAGTACTATCAGAAAGTAATATTAATTTGTATTGCATTAAATAAAAAAGTAAACCAATCTTAAAATTACAAACAAATCAGATAAGAGATCTTAACAATGGTTAACTCACTAAAATATATATTTGTAACTTGGCTATTGATAACACTGTCAAGCATCTCTTATGCAAACTCAGAAGAAGGTTTCACTTTACAAATTTTAGAGCCAACAGGAGGAAAAATTCAAAAGCCTAATGGTTGGTTTTATAAAGAACGTCACCGCTCTGCAAGCTCTCTATATTGGGTCATTTCTAAAGAAGATCCTTCTCAAGGCTACGAAACGGGATTAGCTATTCAATTCATGATAGGAATTAAAGATCATACAGGCCTAACACCAGAAGAATTTACCAAGAAGAATATAGATGTTATAGCAAAATCCGCCAAACAAGCCTCTTTATGCAAGAGTGAAAATGTTGGCTTTTTCAATAGACAATGTCTTGAAATAGAAGAAGAAAAAAAGAACAAAGATGGGATAATTACTACCTATCACGTCCTTTATTCTTTTTTTTGGAACAATGAAATGGATATGACTGGAGTGACAATTGCCGGAACACCGTCAGAGCAATGGCCTAAATACAAAGATATATTTAATAAAATGTCAGAAATAGAATTAATCGATCTTGAAAGGTTCAAAGAACTATAGAAGTTTAAAACTGATGAAATAAAACTAAAAAGTAACAATTCTATTATTTGAAATAGCCTATATAACCTTCTATATTTAAATGGCTTAAGGATATACTCGATATTAGAGCGGCATATCAGGAGTGGTATTATTTAGGATTTTACATGAAATTCATCAAGAAAAGCCTCACACGCCAGTTTATTTCCGCAATCCTCGGCGTATTGATTTTATTATCCTTAACCTCCTCTTATTTCCAAATTAAAAAAGTAGATACCACAACAACCGAAACTTTAAATTTTGAAGTCGAGCGTATGTTGGCTCAACTGGATAGTAAACTAAAGGATATGTTAGTTGCTAGGGTGAATTTTGTTGATGCCATCTTCTTTAACCCAGGAACGATTGCGGCAATTGAATCTATTAATGTTCGAGGAAAGCCCACTGAAGACTTTCCCCAATACCTTAAACTGAAAGACTACTTCAATCAATTAGTCAAAATGGATCCGTCCATAGTTGAAATATTTTTTACCACCACAAGTACATGGGAGTATTGGGATAAAGAAGGTAAACACGATGATCCTGATTACTACATCAATAAAAGACCTTTCTGGCCTGTATTTATGTCTAAATTAACTTGGTATGTCGATGAACCCTATTTAGATAATGAAGGCGATGTTTTGTTAACATTTAGAGCGCCTATTTATAATTCAGAGAGAGAACTACTAGGCTCTTCTGGCTTTGATCTAAACCTGGATCAGGTGAACAAAGCCTTAGCAGCACTGAACAGCCAATATGAAGGTTTTGAGGTTTTTGTTTTAAGTCGCTCTGGGCTAGTAGTCAATTTTCCTAATATGAGTACGATGGTTAAAGATACCATCCACACGGAAAATATCGATGAAGTATACAAAGAAATGGCTCCACAACAAGCCTCTGGCGGAGCAGATGGATTTAGTCAATTATGGAAATCCTTTGATCAAAGTAGTCAATTAGAACATGTTGTTCAATGGAAAAATACTGACTATCGAGCCTATTTAAAGCCTTTTTCAATAGACAAGCCGCAAGCAGATTGGGTTATCGGAATTATGATCCCGCAAGCATCTATTGATGCTCCTCTTAACGAGGCTATCACTGAAAATGTTGGTTACGTCTTTATATTTTCTTCCATTCTTGGTCTAGTGATTTGGTTTTTAACCAGATTACAGCTAAAACCACTAGTTGAAGTTAAAAATGCGATGCAGGATATTGCTCAAGGCTCTGCTGATTTAACTCAGCGTATTGATATTAAAAGAGAAGATGAGATTGGGGGGCTTGTTGACGGATTTAATTCTTTTGTCAAAAAGGTTCAACAATTGGTTATTGAATCAAACACATTAGCCCAAAAGTTCCAAAACGACGCACATGCGGCTTCGCAATCAACTCAAGATACCCAAGCCAATATTCAACGCCAAAAAAGCGAGCTCGACAACGTTGCTGCAGCTTCTGTTGAAATGGAAAAAAGTGCCAGTCATGTTGCCGAGCGCGCTAAAGATTTATCTAAAATAGCTTCAACAACCCGAACAGAAGTTTCAGAGGGACTGGAAACTGTTACGTTAGCCACCCAAAGAATTGTTAATTTAGCTACAGATATAGAAAAAGCAACGGCAGTTGTAACTACTTTAGAGAAAGAAACTCATAATATTGGTGAAGTGGTTGATGTTATACGTAGTATTGCTGAGCAAACTAATTTGTTAGCACTTAATGCAGCAATCGAAGCAGCAAGAGCCGGTGAGCAGGGGCGAGGGTTTGCAGTCGTTGCTGATGAGGTAAGAACTCTCGCATCAAGAACCCAAGAATCAACAGGGCGTATACATGAAATTGTCGAACAGTTACAAAAAGTTGCCCAAAATGCAACCGAAGTAATGCTTCAAAGCCAGTCAGAAGCCCTCGAAGGCAAAAAATATACTGAAAATATTCGATTTGCTTTTGATAAAATGGCCGAAGCACTCACCCAGTTTGATCATTTAACTGAAAGTATTGCCTTTACCATTACCGAGCAATCAACCAGTGCTGCAGAAATTAACCGCATATTAATTAATGTAGACATCTTAGCTTCGGAAACCGTAGATAAATCAAACAGTTTATCAGTTATGATTAAAACCACCGAAGAAGAATCATCTACCTTGTTGGAAAGCTTAAGTAAATTTCGCTTTTAGGATGCTAAACCATCAAAAGATAAAGGTTGCCCCGAGTCAATGCCATTTGACTAGCTAATCAAGCAACTTACTCTTCATATCAATATCAATATCAATATCAATATCAATATCAATATCAATATCAATATCAATATCAATATCAATATCAATATCAATTTTAACTTTGGCATAAAACTTTCATGGCTATATGCCAGTGATATAAATTCTACTGTTTCTGGCAAAAGCACCCGAATAAAAGTGTAACTATTGCAATCGAGCATAAAATTTCTACGCTTAAAAAGTACGAAAACCTAATTGGTTAACAGCAATGACTCTGCGTAAAAATTGAAATTTGAAAACCATTAAACTAACGAATAGTGAAAATTCTAGCTAATACAATGATAAATCAAAAAACCAACGATAACCTAGAACACCAATACATTAAGTGGTGGAAAATCATTGTATTTGGCTCTTCCACAACTTTATTGAGCATCTTTTTAATTTTCTCTTTGAATCCAGACTTAATCCGTACATTTGACAAAGACGTGCTGCTCATGTTCCGTGTAGATAGTGTTCCTTCAGATCCAATAGGTCCACAATGGTTAGAAGAAACCGCGAGGGATTTTACTGCACTCGGCGGAATTCCGATTTTAACTTTGGTAGCCTTTACAGTATTTATATACTTACATTTTCGCCATAAACCATTACAGGCTTATGCCGTGTTAGGAAGTTTCGTTGGTTCATATTTTCTGAATTTATTCTTGAAACTTTATTTTGATCGTAGCAGGCCAGATCTTGTACCCCATGAAGTAGCAACTTATACCGCCAGTTTTCCTAGTGCCCATGCCATGATGGCAACTAGTATTTATTTAACACTAATTATACTTATAGCTCGCATTCAACCACGCAAGCGTACTCAGTTTTTTCTTTTAAGTATTGCGATTATCCTGACAATATTGGTTAGTTTGAGTCGTGTTTATTTAGGTGTTCACTGGCCTACGGATGTAATCGTAGGCTGGTTTATTGGAGCTTTATGGGCCTCCGCGGTTATCGCAGTAATCCATTGGTTCGAAAAGAAAAAATGACAACAAAAACATACGGAGAATACTCAGCATAGGTTGTACGAATTTTTCGTCAATCTATTCAAGTATTGAGGGTCATATAATGAAAGAACAAGCAATTGAAGATAAGTTCAAGTGGGTTGCTAAAAGTGGTTATAGCGCACGCGGTATAGTGTATCTTATCGTTGGCAGCTTTGCTTTAGCTTCTGCACTGGGAAGCGGCGGGAAAAAAACTAACAGCAAAGGTGCTCTTTTAACGATTTTGGAACAGCCAGCAGGACAAATTATGTTAGGTATTATGATCCTTGGATTATTGGGTTATGCATTTTGGCGAATGCTGCAAGTAATACGCGATACAGATGAGCATGGAACGGGGTTTAAGGGATTGACCGTTCGAGGCGGCTTGTTGATCAGTGCAATTACTCATACCTCTTTAGCAATATGGGCAATTAAAATATTGATGAAAATTGAAGAAAACTCTTCATCCAGCTCGTCAGATTCTTCTGGGATTCTGGAGTCGTTTGGAGGTCAATGGTTGTTCGGTATTATTGGCATCACCATTATAGGCACAGGATTTGCCCACTTTTATAAAGGGGGCACCGCAAGATTCGAAAAATATATGAAAATTCCTGACGAAGCTCGGTGGTGGGCAAAACCGCTTTGTCAATTTGGTCTAATTGCGCGTGGGTTTGTGTGGTGTATTGTTGGTGGATTTATTATTCACTCAATTTCACTTGCGCAATCAGGTGAAATTAAAGGAATGGAGGGGGCTTTGGAAAGTTTACACGATGCACCCTATGGCTCTTATCTACTAGGTGTTGTGGCAGCAGGACTTATAGCATTTGGTATTTATAGCCTACTAGAAGCCATCTATCGACGCATAGACATTTCAAACAACCCAAACTCTCAAGGTAATTTATGAAACTCGACGGTAAGCGCATACTACTGATCACTAACCCTAATAGCCGAAGTGGCCGTGAAGTAGCACTTAATAGCGGGGTTGATGCATTGGAAAATGCAGGTGCAACGGTAGTACAAACACGCTCTCGCAGTGCTGAACATATGAATCAAGAAATCCGTTCAATGGCTAAGCGCTGTGATTTAATTGTAATTGGCGGGGGAGACGGAACTATCAGTTCCGCGGCCGAAGTCTTGTATGAAATAAAAAAACCTTTCGCTATTTTACCTCTGGGAACAGCCAATGATTTAGCAAAATCCTTAGATGTTCCCTTAGAAATAGATAATGCTTTTAACCTTATCATTCAAGGAAATACCCGCAAAGTCAATTTGGGAGAAGTTAATGGAAAGTTCTTTTTCAATGTTGCTAACATTGGCCTAGGAGTTTCAATCACGCATGAACTAACAGCTGAACTCAAAAAAAAATGGGGAGTTATTAGCTATTTACGAGCTTTTTTAAGTTGTATTGCCAGAACTAAAAGATTTAAAGTGCGCTTAAAGGTCGATGGTAAGTCTCATAAGTTACGCTCTATTCAATTAGCCGTAGGTAATGGCCGTTATTATGGCGGTGGGAATATTATTGATGAACAATCATTTATAGATGATGGAACATTATCTTTATACAGTTTACGACCCCAAACATTCTGGGAGTTAATAACTCTCGCTCCAATACTGCGTCATGGTAAAACTAAAAATGTTGATAAACGTATTTTCAGAGCAAGAGGTACTGAAGTGATTGTAAAAACACACCGCACAATGGAGGTACATGCTGACGGAGAAGCAATTACACATACCCCAGCAACCTTTAAGGTACTCCCAGAAGCTTTAGAAGTTATTTCACCAGAAAATTTTGATGTAAATCCTGAAGCAACCTGATTAATATAATTTCAACAGTATATTTTCGGCTTCATAAACTGTTCTAAATTTTTAATGAATTACACAACCGACAAAGCCTTTTCATTAAAAAGCTTATAAGTACCCAACAAATGTACAAGCCCAAAAAGAAAACATATCAGAGAACTCCAAACCCAGAATGCAGAAAATATCTCTTGCTTAAAAAAATAGATGGGGATAACAGCCAAGCCTCTTAATAAATAGATTGATGTGATAATAACCAATATAGGCATGATAAAAGGTAAGGGACGTAGTAAACCCGCTCCCGCAAAAGCATACATTCCCCACACGAGCAAAACTCCCGCAATGATCGAAGTAACCACTGCCGGATACCAAGAGCCTTGTTGTGACAAAACAACCATTTTTTGACCTGCACCAAAAAAATCATACCAAGCAGCACCACCAAAAATAATGAGTATATGCATAAAGCTTGCGATACAACTCAGTACACCAGCAACAATTAAAAACTTATTCATAGTTATTTTCCTGTCAGTTATTTATATCGTTTAATACATTGTTATTTGTATCTAGCAATAATGTGTAATCTGTAAATGAGCGATAAAACTCTATTAATTTTTGTGTCCGTAGCAGCTTGCTATATTTTTTTAAGACTTCTATTATCTACTTTTATTTTATGGGAATAGTAATTAGACCAAACAATTTGAATAAATTAAATTTTTAGGCTAATTTTTTTCTAGCTTCAAAACAATTTTCCCTAATTATTCAAGGTTAAACTGAATGGCAAGAAAAAGTAAAACAGACTGGATAGAGCAAGGTTTTAAATTTCTGATTGATTATGATATTAATCAAATGTCTGTTGAAAAAATGGGCAACCTACTCAGTGTAAGCCGTGGTTCTTTTTATCATCACTTTGATAATATCAATCACTTTCAGGAATCACTCCTCCAAGCTTGGTATCAACGTTATACTGTTGAAATATTACACAAGAATAAAGATCTGGCAAGCTCAGAGCAGTTAGTCAACCTGCGTGATTTTGCATGGTCTTTGCGCAATGATCTTGATGTGGCTATAAGAGCCTGGTCTTTACATGATCCACTTGCCAAAAAATACCAAGAAAAAGTTGACTCTGATCGATTAAAATATTTAACTCAAATTTATATCAGTACTTACGGTAAAAATAGTGATAAAGCCAAAATAAGAATCGCTGCTCAGATTGCTTACTGCACCTTTATTGGCACACAAAGTATACAACCCGAGCTTTCCCCTGCTCAGCTTAAAAAATTAAAAACCGGATTACATCATCTACTTGCTGAAACATTAGAATAAAAAATCATTCACCGCTATAACGCCAATTATTTTTCCCATCAATGATGGCTTGAATATCTAGTTCTGTTAATGTAGTAATTTGTTTTGTACGACGACTTGCAAGCTCATCTTCATAAGTCGTTTTATCCTGTTGTTTGAAAATTCCTAAAGGTAATGGAAACTCTGGACTTTTAAACTGACTAAGCATAAAAGGATAAAAATCATTAGAATGCTTAACATCATGCTTAATAACACGATTAGAGTCTATATCATCTAGTTCAACAACTTTAGGCTGTATGCCTTCTAATACAATGCCTTTCTTAATTTCACCACCGAACACAAGCGGTTGATTATCATTCAAGTTTAAAACCAAATCTTCTTTGGTCTTTCTATCTGTGTATTGGCTAAATTCCTTGTCATTAAAAATATGACAATTTTGATAAATTTCAACAAATGAAGCTCCTTTATGGCGAGCAGCTTGTAGTAATACTTGTTGTAAGTTTTTTGCGTCGGTATCAATCGTTCTCGCAACAAAAGTAGCTCCAGCTGAAATTGCAAAAGAAATTGGATCCACAGGTGAAGCAATGCTGCCTTTGGGACTACTTTTTGTTACTTTTCCTTTATTAGAAGTGGGAGAGTACTGGCCTTTGGTTAAACCATAAATTCGATTATTAATTAAAAGAATATTAACGTCTAAATTGCGTCTTAAAATATGTAATAAGTGATTTCCACCAATACTTAGCGCATCACCATCTCCAGTAATAATCCACACGGATAAATCTGGATTAGCTAATTTTATACCACTAGCTACAGCAGGTGCTCTGCCGTGTAACGTATGAAACCCATAAGTATCCATGTAATAAGGCAAACGACTTGAACAACCGATTCCAGACACAAAAACAAAGTTTTCTTTTGGCGTATTAAGCTGGGGTAGTACTTTTTGAATGCCAGCTAATATCGAATAATCACCACACCCCGGACACCAGCGTATCTCTTGATCTGAAACAAAATCCGATTTTTTAAGACTGCTTTCTTGTATTTCCACTGCATAATTCATGATGATATTCCCGACAAATCAAACGATAGAGTGATGGTTTAAATTTCATTAATTGCCGCGTGGCAAGCTTGACAAACTTCTTCTACTTTAAAAGGTAATCCTTCAACTTTATTCAGTGAATCAACCTCTAAATTAAGTTCACTTTGCAGTATTAATTTCAGTTGTCCTTGATTAAGTTCGCAAACAAGTACTTTACGATAACTGCGACAAATATCCTCAACTTCAGCTTGCAACGGACTAATATATTTAATGTGAAGCAGATCAACCGATATGCCTGAAGCTTTTAATTTTACCACTGCAGCTTTAAGTGCTCCGTAAGTACTTCCCCAACCAACAACTAAAAGATCTCCTCCTGGAAATTCACTAATATCCAGCCTTGGTAAATAATGTTTGATAGATTTAACTTTTTCAAGACGCATATTGCTCATCTTGGCATGGTTATCTGGCTCATACGAAATTGTTCCTGTTGAAAAATCTTTTTCTAAACCACCGATTCGATGCTCCAAATTAGCCATTC
>JAUIHB010000208.1 GCA_030432465.1 Gammaproteobacteria bacterium | reverse complement strand
GGTTTCTTCAACTGGTCTAATCTGTTATAAATAGCACCAATCTTTCTCACTTTTACTGGTTTGATGTTAATGACTTCTGATTTTCAAAATGCTTCGCACGCTTCAAATGACTATGCTGCGTTATTTTCACCAATTACCATTCATAATCATCTGTTGCCAAACCGTGCAATTATGGGGTCTATGCATACAGGTTTGGAAGAAATGCGAGGCGGCTTTGACAAACTGGCCGTTTACTACCAAGAGCGTGCTGCGGGTGGTGTAGGTTTAATTGTTACTGGCGGTATTGCTCCTAATTTAGCTGGTAGAGTTTCTCCAATGGGAAGTCAGTTAAGTTTTTTCTGGCAAGTGAATAAACATAAAAAAATCACTCGAGCAGTTCATGCAGTTGGTGGGAAAATTGCGATGCAGATATTGCATACTGGACGTTATGCTTATCATCCATTCGCCGTAGGTCCATCGGCCATAAAAGCACCAATTACACCTTTTAAACCTCGCGCATTGAGTGAGCGAGGTATCCGGAAAACTATTAAAGATTTTGTAAATTGCGCTAAAAAGGCACAGCAGGCGGGTTATGACGGCGTTGAAATTATGGGATCTGAAGGATATTTAATCAATCAATTTATTGTCAATAAAACGAATAAGCGTACTGATGATTGGGGAGGGAGTTTTGAAAATAGAATTCGTTTGCCAATTGAGATTGTTAAGCAGGTAAGAAAAGCAACGGGTGATAATTTTATTATAATTTACCGATTATCAATGTTGGATTTAGTGGACAATGGTAGTAGCTGGGAAGAAGTGATTCAGTTAGGGCAAGCAGTTGAAAAGGCTGGCGCATCGATTATTAATACTGGTATAGGTTGGCATGAAGCAAGGGTTCCAACCATTGTTACTTCTGTTCCAAGAGCCAATTTTGCTTGGGTTACAGAAAAAATTAAGCCACATATCAATATTCCCCTGATAACAACCAATCGAATTAATACACCCGAAGTGGCCAATGAGATTTTGGCTTCTGGGCAAAGTGACTTGGTATCAATGGCAAGACCTTTTTTAGCTGATCCTGAATTTATGCTGAAAGCTAAACAAGGACAGGCAAATAAAATCAACACTTGTATTGCTTGTAATCAAGCTTGTCTGGATCATATTTTTGAGCATAAACGGGTGACCTGTTTGGTGAATCCTAGAGCTTGTTATGAAACAGAACTCAATTATTTGCCAGCAACAAACAAAAAAACGATCGCAGTAGTTGGTGCTGGGCCTGCCGGTTTGTCTTTTGCGACAGTTGCTGCTGAAAGAGGACATCAAGTTACCTTATTTGATGCTGCTGATAAAATAGGTGGGCAATTGAATGTTGCAAATCAAATACCTGGTAAAGAGGAGTTTTATGAAACAATCCGCTACTTTCAGGAAAAGCTTACTGATAGTGGTGTCACTCTTAAACTTAACCAAAAAATTACCAACAGTGATTTAATTGATGGAAAGTTTGACGAAGTTGTTATAGCAACGGGGGTAAGTCCTAGGCTGCCGGAGATTGAGGGGATTAGTCATGCAAAAGTCTTAACTTATTTGGATGTACTAAAACATAAAAAAATTGTCGGTAGCAAAGTCGCTATTATTGGCGCTGGCGGAATAGGTTTTGATGTTGCAGAGTATCTGACGCACGAAGGGACTTCTTTAACTTTAAGACCAGAAGCTTGGGCAAGTGAATGGAAAGTGGATCTGACTTACGAAAATAGAGGAGGACTGTTGAATAAAGCGAAGATTGAATCATCACCACGAGAGGTTTTCTTATTACAGCGTAAGAAGACCAAACCCGGAGCTGGATTAGGTAAGACATCTGGTTGGGTTCATCGAGCGAGTATTAAAAATAAACAAGTTAAGACTCTTGCTGGTGTTGAGTACTTAAAAGTTGATGATGAAGGGCTTCATATCAATATTGATGGTGAAGTGACCTGTTTACCTGTCGATCACGTCGTGCTTTGTGCTGGTCAGCACTCATTACGCACACTTTATGATGAAGTTAAAACACAAATGACTGCACATCTTATTGGTGGTGCAGATGTTGCGGCTGAGTTAGATGCCAAACGGGCCATTCGTCAGGGGGCTGAACTCGCAGCTAATATTTAATAGCTTGTCACGGCAGAAAAAACTGATTTTGTTTAATTAAATACACGGTTTACCGTGATATAAGTCTCTATTTTGAAAAGTTAATACGCTATATCGTTGAATGCACTAATAGATACACTATTAATAGCAATTTATTGCTAAATATTGCAGTGAAACATATGTTGCACTGCTATATTTAATTTAAGGCAAACTTACCACTCAACTACTCACTACTGTTTTAAGCAGTTCTGTTGTATTGATAATAGTAAGTTAGTCTGGTTTTGTATTAAATTAATGTTCGATAGAGATGATTATATGCTTGTTTACAAAGGTTTTATTGGCCAGATTGACTTTGACAGCGAGTCCAATAAACTGGTTGGTGAAGTCGTTAATGCTGTTGATTTATTAGAGTTTGAAGGTCAAAGTGCAAGTGAAATTAAACAGAACTTTCAAGATTGTGTTGATGATTACTTACGAATGCAGCGCGAAGTGGAGGGCACTAGAGCTACGCCCTTTGTGGGTAATTTTACCGTGTGTTTATCAACTGATAAGCAAGACAAAGTTATCAAAGAAGCACATCTACACGGACAAAGTGTTTCTCACTGGTTAAATGAGAAAATTGACAATTATTTGAATCGTTATTTTAAGTAGTAAAGTTTGTTTTTTAATCAACGATTTAAAATGTTTTACTTTGTATAGAAGTCCTTTCCCATATTTTTGTTATACTGGCGCAACTTTCATTAACAATTCAGAAAATTCTTTGTGTCAAAATTCGATAAAGTTCAACTCCTCACCATAGACGATGACCATCAGGGACAACGAATCGACAATTATTTGTTTACCCAAATTAAAGGGGTACCCAAAAGTCGTATTTATCGGATATTAAGAAAGGGTGAAGTAAGAATTAATAAAAAACGGGTGAAAGCTGAGTATAAGTTGCAGTCAGGTGATATTTTACGTTTGCCGCCTATTCGAGTTGCACCTAAGAATGAAGATATTCAGTTAGAAAAATTTGATCGAGTCAAACAATTAGAAGAAGCGATTATTCATGAGACTAAACAGTTTATTTTGTTAAATAAACCTTCAGGTATGGCGGTGCATGGTGGTAGTGGATTGTCTTTTGGAGTTATCGAAGCATTACGTTCCTTAAGACCCAAAGAAAAATTTTTAGAGCTGGTACATCGTCTTGATCGTGATACTTCCGGTTGTTTATTAATCGCTAAGCGGCGGAGCTATTTAACTTATTTTCATGAACAGCTACGCAGCAAGGACATGAAAAAAGAATATTTAGCGCTGGTGCAGGGAAGTTGGAATAATGATAAAAATCGAATTACAGCACCATTAAAAAAGAATCAATTGAAATCTGGTGAGCGTTTTGTCAGTGTTGATGATGACGGTAAGCCTTCGGAAACGCGGTTTAAATGTTTAAAGCGATTGGGTCGTGTTAGTTTAGTGAAAGCTATGCCTTTAACTGGCAGAACACATCAAATCCGGGTACATGCTTTAGAAGCAGGCTGTCCCTTAATTGGAGATGCTAAATATCAGCCAGATGTGTCATCGAATGCTGATTTAAAAAAGCTGGGGTTAAAAACTTTTTTGCTACATGCTCAAAAGTTGTCATTCAAAATACCTGAAGATGAAACAGTATATACCTTTGAAGCTCCAATCCCTGATTTAATGAATCAGGCAATTGAATATTTTCAGAAGTTGGAAAACGTATGAGTAGTATAAAAGATCGATATTCGTTTGTTATTTTTGACTGGGATGGCACGTTAATGGATTCTACTGGTCGTATTGTTTCCGCCATGCGAGCTTCCGCAGAAATTGTGGGTTTACAAGTGCCCGATGAATCAGCTGTCAAAGGGATCATCGGCTTAAGTATGCAAGCAGTTATGGACAATTTATTTAATGATGTGGACCAAAGTTTACATAGCCACTTTTTAGAGGTGTATCGCCATCAATATGTAGAAGCTGATAAAACCCCATCACCATTGTTTGAAAGTGCTTTTAGTCAACTTGAATGGCTGCGAAATTTAAATATACCGATTGCTGTTGCAACAGGCAAAGCGAGAATGGGACTGAATCGCGTTATGCAAGAAGTTGCTTTGTCTGATTATTTTGATTTTACAATTTGTGCTGACGAAGCATTGTCTAAGCCTGACCCCGAAATGGTTTTTCAATTAATGCGAAAAGCTAAAAAGCGAGCAGATGAAACTTTAGTAATAGGGGATAGCATCCATGATATTAACATGGCAAACAATGCTAAAGTAGATGCGATTGCGGTAACCTCCGGTGCGAGTGATTATAAACAATTAAAGGATTCTAATCCTATTGCTATTTTAGAACATGTTGGGCAACTTAAACATTGGGCTGAAGAATAGTCTTGCTGATAATCATTAACGGTTTTTGGGCAATTAAAACATGACACTTCGCACTCGCTCAATTATTCAGCTTGTACTAACAATGTTGTTAGTTGCTTTAGTGACTGTGTTAGCCAAAAAATCCTTACAAAAAATTGATGCGTTGAGTTTTGTTTGGTTGCAAATGCTGTTTGGGATTTTAGCTATTGCTATTTATACTTTTGTCATTCGAAAATTAAGATTTCCCCGAAATATCCCTTTTAAAGCTTGGCTCATTGTTGTTGCTATGGGAATCTGTAACTTTTTAATAGTTAAAACTCTTTTTATTTTAGCTTTAAAAATATTACCCGTGAATACTCATGCCTACATTATTAATTTTGTCGGTATTGTGACAATGTTGTTGAGCAGTTTGTTATTAAAAGAAAAACCTACCTGGTTACAAATTATCGGTGCTCTTATTGCAATTTTTGGAGTGCAGGTCTACTTTCAGGTTATTCCTGAAGGTAATCAACTAACAGGCTTGCTGTTGTTAGTTGCTGCGGTATTTTTTCTGGCATTAACTAACATTTTGATGCGCTTATTACATTTGGTTTATCCTGAGAAGTTATCATCACACATTGTTTCTTGTGTGGCTGTTTTTAGTGGTGGTATACCATTGGTTTTATTTGGGTTAACGGATCTGTCACCGTTGCAACAATTAAGTTCTTTTGATTGGGGAGTTATTGTTGCTAATGGTATCATTGCTATTGCGCTAACAATGAATGTTTTCAATTTGGTTATGAAGCATTTGAGAGCTTTTGAAGCGAGTATATTAGCTTCCAGTGGTTTGATTTTTACAGCAATATTTTCAATAATTCTATTAGGAGATTCATTAACACTCAACCAAATTGTCGGAATTGTTTTATTGTTTGTTGGTATTATCATGGTTCAGTTGCAGGATAAGAAAAAGCTAAAGAACTGATAATTCAATTTTCTCTGCGGTTCATCAAAGTCTACTATTCAGCTAGATTTTTGTAGATTGATTTAAAATATTAATACCGGCTTTGGAAAAAAGCTGACACAAATGTATAAGGGGAAGACCTTCTAAACAGGTAGGATCCTGACTAATTACTTGTTTGAACAAGGTAATTCCTAAAGATTCCACTTTAAAACTACCCGCGCAATCGTAAGGCTGATCAAGTTTTAAGTAGTTTTGGATTTCTTCGTCAGATAATTTGCGAAAAATAGCCTGAGTCTGAGATTCAGAATAAAGGCAAAGATCTTCAGCTTGTTTTACAATACAAATGCCAGTTAAAAAAATCACTGTTTGGTTTGAGAACGATTTTAACTGTTGCTTGGCATTCTCAAAATTGAGTGGTTTTCCAATAATTTGATGTTGAAAAACGGCAGTTTGATCCGAACCGATAACATAATGTGATGGATGTTCTTTAGCAATTACCTGAGCTTTTTCAATACTCAACCGTTTTACATATTCTTGTGGGGTCTCACTGGCTAGCTTTGACTCATTGATGTTTGGCGACTTTGTGGTAAATGGAACGTTTAACCGAGTTAAGAGTTTTTTTCGGTAAGTTGAACTAGAGGCCAAAATTAGCTGGAATGAATTAGCGTCATTGTTCATTGTTTATCTACTTGTTTTTTTAGTTGTGATTGCCATAGGTCAAAATAAGTTGCTTTTTGTTTGAGTAATTCTTGATGAGTTCCTTGTTCTATAATTTTTCCTTCTTCTAGCACAATGATTTTATCGGCATTAATAATTGTCGAAAGTCTGTGAGCAATAATTAAGCTGGTATACTGTGTGGATATTTCATCAATAGCCGCCAGAATGGAAGATTCTGATCGGCTATCTAGTGAGGAAGTAGCTTCATCGAATATTAGGATAGGGGGATTTTTAATCAGTGCTCTGGCAATAGATACCCGCTGCTTTTCTCCGCCAGAAAGTTTAAGACCTCGCTCTCCAACAAGAGTGTCTTTTCCTTCTGGTAGTTTTTCAATAAATTGATTTAAATGAGCAAGTTCGATGGCTTTTTGGACGTCGTCGTCGCTGGCATTGGGCCTTCCGTAGCGAATATTTTCAAAGATCGTATCGTTAAAAAGCACCGTATCCTGTGGTACGACGCCTATATGTTCCCGTAGTGAAGTGAGAGTATAATTCTCTATAGGTACCTTTCCAAACAGAATTCTTCCTTGAGTGGTATCAAAAAAACGTAATAATAATTTAGCGATAGTTGATTTTCCAGCTCCGCTACTACCAACGACTGCTACAGTTTGTTTCGGTTCTATCTGGAATGAAAGTCCTTGCAAAATTGGTCGTTTATGATCGTATGTAAAGTGGACTGATTCAAAGTAAATAGTGTCATGAAATTCTTTGAGGGGGATTGCATCACTTTTTTCAGTTACCGAAGGTTTTGTGGCTAGCAAATCAAATAATTTTTCAATATTAACAAGGGCAACCCTTACTTCGCGATATATAAAACCAAGAAAGTTTAGCGGGAGAAATAGTTGCATCATGAACGCATTAATCATAACAAAATCCCCTACGCTTATTTTTTGACTTATAACATCGGTAACTGCCATATACATTAGAGTCGTTATTGCAACACTAATGATTAAA
>JAUIHB010000207.1 GCA_030432465.1 Gammaproteobacteria bacterium | reverse complement strand
GCGCTGCAACTGTCCCCGCTACGTGAGTACCGTGTCCGTGTCCATCATTTGACCAGCTTCCCGTCTGAGCTGTGCCATAACCGGTGACTCCTGAGCTTGGTAAATCCTGATGGCTGATAGTATACCCTGTGTCAACGATACAAACTTTTTGACCACCACCTGCAACAGAAGGAACCTGTGGTGCTTCAACCATGGTAATCCCGTAAGGAGTCGTTTCTGCCATTAAGTAACGTTTTGGGTCAATCTCAATGTATTCAACATCAGAATTTTTTGTTAAGGCTTTACGTTGAGCATCATTTAAATACAGAGCCATAGCATTAATGTTGTTTAATGCTAATGTCACTTCGCCATTGACCTG
This sequence comes from Gammaproteobacteria bacterium, assembly GCA_030432465.1. Taxonomy (GTDB): domain Bacteria; phylum Pseudomonadota; class Gammaproteobacteria; order Enterobacterales; family Kangiellaceae; genus Aliikangiella. The sequence goes on along the minus strand of JAUIHB010000207.1, from coordinate 6,757 downwards.
TGAGGCGGTATTTTCAAACAATTGTTGTTTGGCTTGAAGCGGAGATAATCCATTGGTATTAAAATTAGCGATAGATTGATCTTTTATTTTAACGATATAACGAGTTTTTTCCTGTCCATTTATAGTGTCAGCTGATGTGAGTCCGTTGCTGGCATAAACGGAACTACACGCACTTATTGCTAGTACATAACCTACAGCTTTCGATAGCTTCGAATAGTTATGAACAGTCATTTTTTTTGTTGGTTTCATTGCTGTTCCTTTATAAGTCTTATTTGATAAACTAAAGTGATTTTTAGAAAAATCAGAGAATTTAATAATTTGATACAACAGATTCAAATGAGGCTTATTCAATTTCTGATTTTCAGAAACATCGTACCTGTGGCGTAGTGAGGAGATTCTTAAAAAAATGACATTTTTTTTTAAACAAAGGTCATTTGAGTATTAAAGGTGACATATTACCGACTTTCATTGGTACTTTTTCACAGCTTGCAGATGCGTTGTTGATTAAAAAAAAGAATAAGAATTAATTGTTGCGTTGACTACTGGTTGTTTTTTGAACTTTTACGTTTTTGTTTGATCATATTTAACTGAAAGTTTTTTGGGGTTTCGGAAAAATATTGTTTGAAGCATGTTGAAAAATAGCTCTGTGATGAAAAGCCACAGTCTGCTGATACTTGACTGATAGGGTAGCCTTTAAGCAAAAACTGCGTCGACTTTTCCAGACGATATTCTTTTAGGTATTCCATTGGTGATTTGTCACAAATTGCCTGAAGTTTTCTCGTGAGCTGCTTTTTACTAATAAAAAGCGCACTGGCGATTAGATCAAGTGTGATTTCATTATTGCAATAATGTTTATCAAGGCATTCAACAAAACGTCGCATAAAAGCTCTATCTGCTTCACCTAATCCTGATGGAGAGTTTTCTTCACTTGTATAGAGATGATTGAGTGATACCTGATGGTTGGATGCATAGTTATGCTGAGTCAAAGCAACCAGATTTGCAATTTTTAACTGTAACTCTTGTGAATTAAATGGTTTGCTCATGTAATCCGTTGCATGTTTAGTAAGGCCATCAATTACAGAAGCTTGATCGGATTTAGCTGAAAGTAATAATATCGGGATATGGCAAGTTGTTTGCTCTTTATTCAGCTTTTGACATAAGTTAACGCCACTCATACCGGGCAGCATAACATCAGAAATAATAATGTCAGGAATCATTTCGCAAGCTTTTTCAAAAGCAGGTTCTGCGCTGGAAAATACCTCACAATTGTAATTGTCGATAAATAACTCATGAATATAATTTCTTAATTCGTCATTATCTTCAACAATAAATAATAAAGGCAAAGATTTCTTTGCATTTGCAATGACTTTATTGTCTGGCTTTTCTTCTGATATTTTTAGTTTGTTATTTTTTTTATTTTCCCATATTAAATTAGGTATTACAGGAACTGGGAGTAGTATAGAAAATAATGTTCCGTGATTAATTCGAGAGCGAATTTTTATTTTTCCATTTAATTGCTCAACCGCTTGTTGAACAATATGCAGCCCGTGGTGCTTGCTATTTTCGGTCAATAGTTGTTCCGTTATTTTGTGGTCTTTATTATCGGCCAAGTCAATGCCTGGACCACGATCAATAACATTCAGCATTATATTACTTTTTGTTCTGATACACGAAGTAAAGACTTGCCCATTGGGTGAGTTATGTTTAATGGCATTGCTGATTAAGTTATAGAGTATTGCTTCAATATCGCTTTCACGTGCAATGATTTGGCAAGTATCTAATTTCCGTAAATGTAACTCAATTGATTTTTGTTGTGCTAATTCTGCTAATTGGCTATAAGCTTCTCTGATTTTTAAGTCAACAGGGATCGGGTGAGTTATTTCATTTTGTTCAATTGTTGAAGTTTTAAGAAGTTTATTAACTAAACTCGTTAATTTGGAAGCATTGTTAAGTGCGAGTTTTAATAATGGATTACTTTTATCTTTTTGTTGTAGGCGATTAAGTGGATCCTGAACTAAGGATAAAGGAGTTTTTAGCTCATGTGAAATAAATGAGAAAAAACGCGTACGTTGTTCGAGTAAATTCTGAATTTCAGTTGTTTGTCGATTAACTTCTTTTTCCAAGGTTTTAGTATAAATTTTTAAACGATGAGCTTTCCAAGAAAAAACGATTTTAATGAGTGTTAGCACTAAAATAAGCAAGCTTAGATTAAACAATGTGGTTTGCCAAAAGTAAGGTTGGATTTCCAACTTGGCTAATAAATGTGGTTGACTCCAGTTGTCTCCATCTACGCTGGTTGATACTTCAAATTGATATTTACCATGAGGCAGTTTGGTATAAATGGCTTGTGGTAAACTTTCTTGAATAAGCTGCCAGCGTTGCTCAAAGCCTTGTAGCTTATATCGGTAACGAATACTAGCACTACGACTGTAGTCTAAAATAGAAAAGTTAAATTTTATACTAGTTTCAGGAGGAAAACTTAAATGGGGAGACTGAGCCGGAACAGGGTTGGCTTTTTCCTGTGTGACAGGGTAACGTTTCCAGATGGTTTGCTGATTAGTTTCTGGCGATGAGTGCATTAGCTCAATACCGGTTAACTGTGGAATTACATCATTAGCCGGTTGCATGATATTTTTGGGTTGAAATTGAATTAAACCATTCAATCCACCAGCCCAAATTTTTCCATTATTCTGTTTAAGCAGTGCCGGAGAAAATTCAACAATCGGCATTCCCATTGTTTTATCAAAACTTAAAATAGAAAAATCTTTAGGGTCAATACGAATTAATTTGTCACTAGGTGTTGTCCAAAGGTAACCTGAATCATCACTAACAATTGAGTAAAAAGACTGTGAGGTTATACTGGATAATTTGGAAAAGTATTCAAATTTTTCTTCTTCAGGAAAAAATCGACCAATACCACCAACGCCTGTCACCCATAAATGATCAAGCTTATCAAAAGTTAAACCATAAACCTGAGAAACTGATTGTCTTGGGTTTTGGATTTCATGGGTTGGGTAAGTTTTTCCTATATTATTACGAAAATCATATTGATACAAAGTGCCTTTATAGCCCGCCATCCAGATATAATTACCTTTAACAATGGCAATATAAGTGTATTCTGCAAAAGGGAATTGATGTGTCCAGTTTTGGGGAACAATGGGCTCAAACTTTTTATTTTTGCGATTGTATAAATTTAAACCAGATTTCAAGCCAGTTAGCCAGAGTTTTCCATCAGGGGTTTTAAATACCTGAGTCGCATAAGTTTTATGCTGTCCTGATTGGTCATATAGGTTGAAGGTTTCCTGAGCTTCAAATGTTGTATTGGCTCGTGTAATACCTTGAGCATTAGCAATCCAGATAGAATCGCCATCAAACTCGATATCCAGGATATTATGATGAAAATTTTCACCTCGATTATTTTTTAAGTTAAACGTTTTTTGACTGGTGTTATTCGATACGATGGTAATGCCTCCTTGCGTATCACCCACCCAGACATCACCTAAAGGTGATTGACTAATTGATATTACAACATTACTAGCCAGTTTTGTATTGGCATTGGATTGAGAGGAAAAGTGCAAAAAAGAATGTGCTAGAGGAAGCAGTTTAAACGCACCATTAATATTGGTTCCAATCCATAAAACTTTATTTTTATCTTGATAAAGCTCGGTAATATTTTGTTCTTTAAGCAATAAATTGATCGTTTCAGACAGTGAAGAAAACAGGTTTTCCCTATCAATTTGCTTTAGGTAAAGACCATCAAGTGTAGCAATCCACAGCTCATTTTTTTCACCAATAAGTATTTTACTGGTGCGTGCTCTAATGCCCAGATTTTGGTTGCTGATAAAGTAATATTGATTTTGATAAAAAACGTAAATACCATTTTCTGAGCATAAAAAATATAAGTCATTAACAATATTAGATATACAGTTAATTCTGGCATTTTGTTTTGAGTCTATGGTCTGTGGCAGTGGAACTGGATGATACTTATTATTGTTGTGGTCAAAATTGTATAATCCATTATCCGTCGTCACCAAAATGTTTTCCTTGGAAACTGTGACGGTGTGGTAAGTATTATTAGTTGATAAGCCATATTCCTGACCGCTTGAAAAGTAATGGAATTTTTCTGTTTTTTGATTAAACTCAATTAAACCGTCAGAGGTTGTGATCCAGATATTATCATTATTACCTGACTGCATTGACCAATAGTACAGAGTCTTGGATTGTGTGTTGGTCGGCATGGGGTAGTGAATAAATTTTTCAGTTTGATAATCAAATTTATCGAGTCCCGAAGGAGTTAAAATCCAGAGATCGTCTTGATGATCAATAATAACCTGATTGACATAATTATTTGACAAGCTAGTCATATCGTCGGGTTTATGAATAAATGAAACTACGCGGTAGCCATCGTAGCGATTTAAACCATCTTGCGTTCCGATCCAGATAAAGCCTTTTTTATCTTGCACAATACAATTAACAGTGGCTTGTGATAAACCGTCCTCAATCCCTAAGTTAATAATTGTTTGTGGGTAGTTTTGAGAAAAGCTAATGTGAGAAAATAGAAACAAAAACAAACCCAAACCTAGTTGTATGTTTAAACATTTAGGTTGATTCTGTAAAAAACGATTTAAAGTTTTTGTTTTTCGCATGGATCAGTAAACTACCTATTGTTAACGTTTAAAATCATTATTAATTGAGTGGGTGATTAATTTTTGATTCAGGTTTTTATCTTAGTTTAGATGTTATTTAAAAAATATTGTCATATCTCTATTAATGGCTAAAGAATGACCCTTAAGAATAAACGAAAACATGAAGTGAATGTGGTGAATATTACTGCATTTGCAATAATAATTGGTTATACCTTAATAATTAAAAGTGTTTGTTGGGTAAACTATCTGAGGGGAAAACTTTAAAGTCCTGAGCTAACAAAATACTAAAAAATGAGAGGTACATGGTGAGTTCTGGATTAAAGCCAAAGAGCCACAACAGATTTAAATTGGAAACTTAAGTTTGTTGTGGCAAGAGAGATTATGTTAATTACTTTTGGGCTTTGTTTTCATAAACTAATCGACCTGCAATCCAAGTTTGATAAACTTTCGCTTGCCAGAAATCTTGTTGATTTTTACCCAGAATATCTTTGTCTATTAAAATAAAGTCTGCCCATTTCCCTTTTTCTAAAGAACCTATTTTATCTTCCTGGTGAGCTGCATAGGCGGCATCTAAAGTAAAGCTGCGTAGTGCTTGTGTTGGTGTCATTTTTTCTTCAGGAAGCCAACCACCTTCAGGCTGGTTTTTTCTATCCTGTCTGGTTATGGCTGCATATAAACCATGGAATGGATTGGCTAACTCAACGGGAAAGTCAGAACCTGACGCAACAATAGTGCCTTGTTGGAGAAATTTTTGCCAGGCATAAGCGCCTTTCAGTCTTTCCTTTCCAAGACGATCGCCTGCCATATTTTTATCACTAGTGGCATGTACAGGCTGCATTGAAGCAATTAGATTAAGTGCTTTAAAGCGTGGGATATCTTCTAAGGCAACCACTTGTGAATGTTCTATGCGGTTACGTAAATCTTTGCCGCCGACTTTCTTATAAGCTTTCTCAAAAGCATCAAGAACAATGTGGTTTCCACGATCTCCGATAGCATGGACATTCGCTTGAAAACCATGCTTTAAGATCGCTTCAACGAGTTGTTCAATTTGTTCGGGTTGAGTAACCAGCAGTCCTTTATTGTCACTATCATCCGAATAGGGGGCTAATAAAGCTGCGCCTCGCGAACCGAGAGCTCCGTCAGAATATAATTTGACACTACGAATTGATAGTTTATCGCTCTTGTCTTGTATAATACCTTCTTTGAGCCATCTAGAAAGATTAGCACTTGAGCCTGCTAACATACCGTAAATTCTAACCGGAAGTCCTTCCGTTTCATTACGCTGTAAATAGAAATTTAGGTCTGCCTGACTGACTCCTGCATCGTGAACACTGGTGATTCCCAGTGAAAGCAAGTGATCGAATGCTTTATCAAAGGCATAAGTTCTTTCTAATTCGGAAGTGTTCGGTACTTTTGCTCTGACAAGGCTGATTGCATTGTCAATGAGTACGCCTGTGGCGTTACCTTGAGTATCGCGGAGAATTTTTCCACCATCGGGATCAGGGGTTTTAGCTGTGATCCCTGCTAGTTGTAGAGCTTTTGAGTTTGCCCAGGCGGCATGTCCGTCGACTCGAGTGAGTAATACCGGCCGATCAATATTGGCTTTGTCTAATGAATTTTTATGGGGAAATGTTTTATCTAGCCATAAAACTTGGTTCCATCCACGCCCAAGTATCCAAGTAGAGCTGGGGTTATCATGAGCAAATGCTTTAACTTTATTGACTGCTGCCTGTTCTGATTCACTACCGCGCAAATTAACCTGCAACATCTCTTTACCTAAACCAAAAACATGACCGTGTGCGTCAATAAGGCCTGGCAACATATAGTGTTGTTTTCCATCTCTGTTGTGGCATTTTCGCCATTTTTCAGGGGGGGAGCCTACGTCAGCTTTTATGACTTTGCCTTCTGAAAAGACTATCCAGTTAAATTGAGTGAGTTCTTCTGTATTTGAGGTTGGTGTGTAGCCCGTAACGTTATGAATTAAAGTGCAAGGGGGAATCGCTTTGGCTTTTGGTGCAACGAACATATTGAAAGTTAACACCAAAATGAGTACAACAAAGAAACGATTGAACATGAGAGCTTCCTGTAATTTGTGTTTTTTATTTTGGCAT